>WFVT01000286.1 GCA_015491485.1 Candidatus Zhuqueibacterota bacterium | reverse complement strand
GTCCGGGAAAAACCCGAACAGGCCAAAAGTCTGGAGAAATGCCTCGCCGTTCATCTCCATTGACAGACAGGTCTGTATAACACCATGGCCTTTCCGGTTCCTTCTCCGCGCAAATTCGTGTTGAAAACCATATCACCTCCCTTTTGGGGTCAATTGAAATGAATCAATTGGTTCATGGTGCGATAGTATAAGCCCCCCATCTTCGGTGCATGCTGTAGGGGGACTCTGACGGTATCTGCGCCGACGCCGATTTGCAGTCAGTTACCGCCGAAGCAAAATCGGTTTTCCCCCGGGCATGGCTCGATCTTTTCACCGTATGCGATGCGCCCGCAACACCCCACCTGAAGCAGTGCAGCCGCGTAGTCAGGGCAATCCAATCAACTTTCCCTGCGCCACAATAACGACTCCGCACAGCCAATCAGGAAAACCACAAACCCGCTGAAGCGAATTCAAATTTGATACTCTAAACTGCAAGCCAATGAAAATAGCACGGATGGAACGTCCCGGAGTCAGAAATCCTGTCTGATCGGACGCAACATTCTGGAAGGAGAGCAGAGTGAATGCAGACTCATCATCCGATGATGTTGATGTCCGCTCACATGATTGTTCCGCTGGAAATTGGAGATCGGAGGCAGAACCAGCAACATCCGTTGCCGTCGCCGTGTATCAGAAGGACGTAGGAATTGTCAGTTGTGTAACGTTTTTCAAAGTGGAGCCGAATACAACAATAAGAAGTCCTCGTAACCGAATAGGATGGCGCCAGACTAAATGATGTCCCCGTAGCACTGTACAAAACAAAATTAAAGCATTTATTGAAAAAAGCAACAGTTTTATCGTGATTTTTACTTTGAACAGGATAAGTTTGAAGCCGATTTAACTCATTACATAACAATAAGTAATGGTATCCGTAAATTGGCCCCATATTTTAAATGTGGTCGGGATGATCGAATGATAAAGCTCCGGACGCCTGCAGAACGGCAATCAACAGCGTCGCCGGTGGCTTTTTCAGCAGGATGCGCAGAACGAAGCCTGGTAGAAGTTCAAAATGAATTGCGTCTTTCGTTTCAATTTGAGACTTCTCAGAATTTGTTACAGAAGAGCCATTTTTATGATGATTTGTTGTTCGTAATGTAATATGCTGAAATTCATGGAATTAGATTGAATATATTGAGTGCTGATCCCTGTTCTTCAAAATTTTTCTCGAGAGATCATTGAGGTGGTATTAAACTTGCGCTATAGCCAAACAACCACAACCCATAGCCAGGTCGTCCCGTATTTCGAGGTGCGTCATGCAAAACCATCCGGCTTATCAATTTGAACGCTATTCTGAACGCGCGTGCAAAATCATCTCCGAAGCCCGCGCCTGGGCCAACCATTTGAATGCGAGAGTGTTGAGTTCGCATTTCCTGTTGGCCGGGCTGGTGCAGGTGGACCCGGAATTACCGCAGCGGGTGCTTGACAGCGAAGCGATTGATCCATGGCGCATTCTGGAGGAGGTCACCCGGCAAAAGGATGCTCAGGAACCGGTCACCGACAGCCATGAAAACGTCTCTGTCCATGTACTGGATATTCTCAAAGGCGCCGTTGATGAAGCCGAACGCGAGGGCAGTGTCGAAATCGATGCGCCACACATTTTGCGAAGCCTCATCCGGAAAGAGGATAGTATCGGATCGAATATCTTGCGGCGACTGATGACTCAGCCTGCCAACGAGCCCGCATTTCCAGAACGACGTGAAAGCCGGATCGAACCGCTGCGTGAATCCCCCCGGAAGCAGCCCAAAAAGCAGACACAAACCGGAGTCCTGAAAAAATTTTGCTATGACCTCACCGAAGCCGCGCGTTCGGGGATGCTTGAGCCGATGGTGGGACGCGAAAACGAAGTCAGACAATTGGCACGCATTCTGAGCCGGAAGACCAAAAATAACCCGGTGCTGATCGGCGAAGCCGGAGTCGGAAAGACCGCTATCGTGGAAGGACTGGCGCAGATGATTGTAAACAACGAACTGCCCGACTGGTTTGCCGATAAATCGATTTTGCGACTGGATATGACGCATCTGGTGGCCGGAACCAAATACCGCGGCGAATTTGAACATCGGCTCAAAAAAGTCATCGAAGCCATCGAAGTGCGGGACGACATTATTTTGTTCATCGATGAATTGCACACGCTGATCGGTGCCGGTTCGGCTGAAGGCGCGCTGGACGCGGCCAATATTTTGAAACCGGCGCTCGCCCGCGGTGAAATTCGCTGCATCGGCGCTACGACCTACCAGGAGTATCAGCAGCACATTGCGAAAGACAAGGCATTGGCGCGGCGTTTTCAGCCGGTGCGCGTGGAAGAGCCCGATCTCACTCAGGTGCGGGCGATTGCCTCGAAAGTGGCCGAACGCCTGTCGGCTTATCACCGCGTCCGATATCCTGAGGAAACCATCGATGCCGCCATTCGTCTGTCCGACCGCTATCTTACCGACCGCTTCATGCCGGACAAAGTGATCGATCTTCTGGATGAGGCCGGAGCCAGTGTGCGGCTCGAATGCAGCAACGAACAGGAAACGCCGCCGGTGGTGGATGTGCAACGCATTCAGGACATCGTGGCAAATTGGGCAGGGGTGCCGGTGCAAAATCTGAAGCAGGATGAAAAGCAGACCCTGCTGAACCTCGAGAACGAGCTTGGTCGCGAAATTGTTGGACAGCGTGAAGCCATCGCCACGATCGCCCGGGCGATTCGCCGGCGCCGTACCGGAATCCACGGCCTGAACCGGCCGGTGGGCGTGTTTCTGTTCGTGGGACAAACCGGGGTGGGTAAAACCGCCCTGGCACGGGCTCTCTCCAAAAAACTGTTCGGTACGGAAAAGGCGCTTATCCGGCTGGATATGTCGGAATACATGGAGCCGCATTCGGTATCCAAGATCATCGGCGCCCCTCCGGGCTACGTCGGCTATCAAATGGGCGGACATCTCACGGAATGGATCCGAAAGCAGCCGTACTCGGTGGTGTTGTTCGATGAAATTGAAAAAGCGCATCCCGCAGTCAATAACCTGCTTCTACAACTGTTTGATGAAGGCCGCCTGACCGACTCCCAGGGCAACACGGTTGATTTCCGGAATACGATTTTGATCATGACCTCGAATCTGGGCGCGAAGACGGGCATGTCTCGAAAAATGGGTTTTCTGCGCGACGGAACCGGGCCGGGGACAGAAACGGCAGCCGACGGGGCTTATCTGCAAGCGGTGCAACAGCATTTTCAGCCGGAATTTCTCAACCGGATCGATGCGATTGTTCAATTTCACCCACTGACGGATGATGATCTGCAGCGTATCCTGAAAATTCTCATCCGGAACCTGAATCGCGAGTTGGCCGAACAACAGCTGCATTTGACTCTGACGCCAAAAGCCGTACAGTATCTGGTGCAGAAAGCCAGTCAACAACGCCATTTTGGAGCCAGACCGCTTGTCCGATTGGTACAAACCGAGATTGAGGACCTGCTTGCGGAAGCCCTGCTGAGAGACGATATCACTCCTGGAGATCACATCAGCGTACATTATCATGCCCGAAAGGGCATCCTGCTGAGACGGAAACAGACCCGGAGACCGGCACTGGCGGCGTAACGCGTATCCTGGCCGAACCTGGAACCGAAACCGATTCTGGACTGGAGAACGAAAAGGGAGGCGATTCATGCGCCTCCCTTTTTATTTTTTTTGGAGTCGGCCAATGCGGCCAGGCAACGAAAGGGGGCTTCGCGCCGAGCCGGGAAAGCGATCTCCGGTTTTTTCCAAATATCGATCACCGCATTTCAAGAATCCATTTTATCCGATATGGAAATGAACACCAGGGGATATTCGCGGCGGAGGCGATCATATTCCGCCATGATACGGCGCCATTCTCCCGCTGCAAATGGGCACGGCATTGATCGGGCAGGCATGGGCGTTTCCCCGGTGTTGGAAAACCCTGCCCCATGCGGCTCCCTTCTTAATCTGTGATATGCGATTCTTATTGGCATTTTCAATCAGCCTTATTATTTTTGCTGACGAAGCTTCG
Source organism: Candidatus Zhuqueibacterota bacterium (assembly GCA_015491485.1). Classification (GTDB taxonomy): domain Bacteria; phylum Zhuqueibacterota; class Zhuqueibacteria; order Zhuqueibacterales; family Geothermadaptataceae; genus Hydrothermovivens. Next base: position 4,710 of record WFVT01000286.1, on the reverse strand, counting down.
CCAACCGCGGGACGGTTTCGACCACAAATCGTGCGAAAATTTCACCGGTCGTTGCGAAGCTGAACAAACGCCAATGTCGCGGCCAACGATAGCGGTACGGTCCTCAACGATGGGTTGCCGCACCCATAAAGCCGGAACGTTCCCGGCGCTGCTGGAAGCGTCCGGAAATGTTTTTCATGGTTGGGAACCCTTACAGGCTGTTATGAGTCAGAAATAGCGATGCGCCAGCCGTTCAAAAAACATCAATGGCCCGGGCCGTACCTGCAACGCGATTCGGGGCGATAAAACGCTCCGACCAATTCCATCGTCCATCCGGAGGGAAATGAGTGGCATTTTTCTTTTCCGCTTTATTTCTGGGACTGCTTGTCGGTGCAATTTACTATCCTGAATACCGACTGTTATTCTATTTGGGACTCTATTCGGTACCGTCCCATGTTCTGATATCACCGCTTCCCCATGAGCCTGCGGTTTTGCATGTGGCAAAGTTTTTCCCTCCCCACTGGGTTGCTGTTCCCGCCACCATCGGTGCCTGTATCGCCGGCTATATCGATTACCGGGTGCTCTGGCCCATGATTCATCATAAACGTGTCCAGCAAAAGTTGGATAAAAAACGCTGGATAAAAACCGCCATTCGCTGGTTTGAACGCGCGCCTTTTGTGACTCTGGTGGCTGCCGGACTTTCGCCGCTGCCGTTTTATCCCTTTAAATTTTTAAGCATCGCCAGTCGCTATCCTCTGTTGCGGTACCAGTTGGCATTGGTCGTAGGGCGTGCACCACGCTATTGGATCCTGGCTCTGTTGGGGTTTTGGTTGCAACTTTCACCATTGATGCTTGCAGCGTTGACCGTGGCTCTGGTTCTGGTTTCGTTTGTTCCCAAAATCCGGGTTCTGTTTGATCGCAATCGCAAAACTCCGGATAGCCCGGTTCCATATCAGGGAAAAACCGAATATGCTGCTCCTCATCCTTCGAATCATCGCAACCCTGCCTTGCCCTCGCCGGATTGATTGCCTGGCCCATGGGGCGATGGCGGGGGGATGGTCATTCCCGGGCCGCTCCGAGAGAGACCACCGTTCTTTCTCCGGCATCCTGATCATCATCGGCCGTCAGCCAATGTGGCATCATACCAGCAAACAGGAGGCGGCGAGATGAGCGCGCTACATTGCAACGCGAAAATGTTCTTGCAAACCGTCAAAATTCCATCGGTCGGAACATACACAGGGTGAATGCTCTCTTCGTCCACCGGTCTCGTCACTTTGCTTTTGCAATTCAAATGATTTTGCTTTAACATTGCGGAGTACCCGGTTGACGTTTTCAAGAAACTGGTTTTGAAATCGGCAAAATCGGCCGATAGCGCTTCCGATATACAACGCCATAGGCCGTTGTGGTCTTCGGGGCGCCGGGCCCGATTGAAATTCTTTGGTTGAAAACTAAGATATGGCCAATCCGTTGGGAAACGACATCCAAGACCTGTGGCGAAGCATGCAAGATGGAGAGGCCGAGGCCTTGGCCGGGCTTTTTAAAATCTATTTTGCCATGCTGTTCGATTATGGAATGAAGCTTTGCGGCAATGAAGAACTGGTGAAAGACAGCATCCAGGAAATCTTTGTCACCCTCTGGAACCGGCGTTCTCGGCTCTCGGTCCCTCGTTCCGTAAAAGGATATTTGCTGGCGGCGCTGCGACGTCAGCTTTTGAGCACACTGCACCACAACCGACGGCAAACCGAAGCGCTCAGCCAACTGGAATGGAATGACGCCTTCTCACCGGAAGACCTGCTGATTGTCAGGGAGACAGAAGCTGCCCGCCGGCGTGCCTTGCAGGCGGCCCTGGCTGAAATCCCCGCCCGTATCCGTGAAGCCCTGTATCTGAAAACCTACCAAAATCTCTCCTATCAAGAAATCGCTTCCACCATGCAAGTTTCTCCCCAGGTAGCACGCAACTATGTTTGTGAGGCATTTCAACGGCTCCGACAAATTTTAAAAAAATTTCAAGATTTTTGCATTTTTTCCATTACATTTTTCAACTTTTGATCTCTTAGTATAAAAAACAAACACAGCCCTTTTTTTGAGGTGATTTCCTTTTCAGAAACCGGAAGGATCCTGCCCATGAAATCGGATTCAAAACGATTGCTTGATCTTTTGCTGGATGAATCTTTTCAACGTTGGCTTTCCAACCGCTGCGATGACCATGAAGAAAAAAGGTGGGTTGCCTGGCTGCAGCAAAGCGAGGAGCATCAAGCGCTATATGAAGAAGCCAGGATGCTTTGGCGGTCTGCCTCATTCCGGACGCATACGGCGCCGGACCCTCAAAAATTGACCCGGGCGTTACTGCAATCCATTCAACCGAAATCGCTCACTCCGTCCTTCATCGATAGATTGCTGGCGTTGCGTTTCCGCTTTCCACGCCTGCGACCGGTAATGAAGCCGGCCCTCATCCTTGGAACAGCCGTGATCCTGATCATTTCGTTTTCCAGACTAATGCAAAACAAGGATTGGAAAAGCCTGTTCCGGTCCGAAAGTCCCTATCAGACCGTGGTCACCGAATACGGACAGCGAGTCCATCTCACATTTTCCGATGGATCGCAGATTGTATTGAATGCCCGCTCCACCCTCAAATACCCAGCTCGATGGACACCGAATACACCGCGACGGTTTGAGTTGGAGGGCGAAGCCTATTTTCACGTGGCCTCGCTGCCGGAAGGGCCGCAGCGCGATTTTATCGTGCTCACACGTGACGGGCGCATCCGTGTAACCGGCACGCGCTTTTCGGTCTATGAACGCGGGAACGGCACGCGGGTGGTGGTCGAAGAGGGCACAGTGGAAGTCAGTCCGGCCGGTGTATCCGGAGCCGCCGATTCTGATTCCGTGGCCGGTGTGGAGCTGCGGGAAAACCAACTCGTCCTGATGCAGCGGAAAAATCCCGGGCTGTCCCCCATACACGTCAATGCAGCGCCTTATACCACCTGGTGGCAGGAACGCTTCATTCTGGACCGCACTCCTTTTGTGGAAATTGCTCGGCGTCTGGAAGAAACCTATGGTGTTACCATTGAAGTTCACCATAAACCGCTGTTAACCAAAACCCTCTCAGGGGCGATTGAAAATACCAACCTGGACATCGTTCTCGAGGCCCTGGCCCGGGCTCTGCAGGCTTCGGTTCAACGGGAACGGGACCGGGTTATTTTCTCTGGACCGGGGGCGTTTTAATACCGGTTCCGGAAACAAAGCGATGAACCTGGAGGGAGGGATCGCATGCGATCCGTGATGGTCGGCTGCTGGCTCTGGTTGGTGTTTCCCGCCGGACTTTCGGCGCAGACACCGCATCTGGCGGCAAAAAGCGAGCATGAAAAAATCTTTAACGAGACTGCGAAGTTCATCCCGCTGAAACAGGCTCTGGCAGAATTGTCGCAATTCTACGAAGTCAATCTTGTGTACGATGATATCCTGATAGAAGGCAAAAAAGCTCGCAAAATCCTCAAATATTCGAAAAATCTGCATCAGGATCTGCAAAGACTACTTGATCACGGTCCGCTCAGTTATACGGTCATTGGCAAACGCACCGTGGTGATCATTCCTGCATCCACTTCCAGCCGCCGCTCTTCTCCGCCTACCGGGATGATCCGCGGCACGATCCGCGACGAGCAGGGCAACGGTCTCCCGGCCGCTCAGGTCCTGATCCGGGGAACGTCCATGGGCGCCGCCGCCAACGATCAGGGCGAATTTTTTATTGAGCATGTGCCGCCGGGAGACTACGTGCTGCAAACCCGGATGATCGGCTACCGCAGCGAGACCGCCCGGGTGAGGGTTCTGCCGCAAAAGACTGCCGTGGCCAATTTTAAATTGCGCATCGATCCATTGGATATGGGCGAAATCGTTACTACGGCCACGCGCATCCCGGTCACCAAAATTGAGTCCAGTGTGGCAATCTCCACCATCAACAGCACCGAAATCCAGGAGCGCCCGCCGCGCAGCAGCGCCGAACTGCTCAAAAGCATTCCCGGGTTTTATGTAGAAAGCTCCGGCGGAGAATCGGGAAACAATCTGTTTCCCCGCGGCCTGCCGCAGGACGGCAGTTACCGTTACATCGCCATCATGGAGGACGGGCTTCCTATTTTTGAAGCCCCCGAGCTCTCCTTTGCCAATATTGACATCCTGTTCCGGATCGATCCCACCATTCAGGTGGTGGAGGGCGTGCGCGGCGGTACGGCTTCCATCTTTGCCAGCAATGCACCGGGCGGGGTCATCCATCTCATCAGCAAAACCGGAAGCCACCGGACCGAAGGCCTGGCCAAATTCACCATTGGCGACTACGGCCTGTGGCGCATGGATGTGAACCTCGGCGGGCCGCTGGGCCGCAACTGGCGTTACAACATCGGCGGCTTCTTCCGAATTGATAACGGCATCCGCAATCCCGACTTCATCGCCAACCGTGGGGGCCAGATCAAGGCCAATCTCACCTATCTGTTTAAAAACGGCTATGCCCGCGTGTATGCCAAATATCTCAACGACAAAAATATTTTTTATCTTCCCATCCCTCTGCAGAACCCGGATTCACCCCGGCCGCTGCCTGGATTTGATCCCCGCTACGGCACCCTGACCGGCCTGGCATTGAACCCGGGTGAATTTCCCACGCCAACGGGTGATATCATCAGGCGCGATATCCGCGACGGCATCCATCCCGTTCTCGGATCGGTGAGCGGCGAGGTGTACTACCGC
>WFVT01000285.1 GCA_015491485.1 Candidatus Zhuqueibacterota bacterium | reverse complement strand
TGTGGAAGAACACGGTGGCCGCCTGGGCGACATCGCCATCTACGGTCAGGAATCCAATCCCACCACCTGGCGTTTAGCCAAAATGAACCTCGCCATCCGCCGTATCGATGCCGACCTTGGCCCGCACCATGCCGACACGTTCCACAACGATATGCACAAGGACCTTAAAGCGGACTACATTCTGGCCAATCCTCCGTTCAATATGAGCGACTGGGGCGGCGAACGGCTCACCGACGATCCTCGCTGGAAATACGGCGTGCCGCCTGCGAACAACGCCAACTACGCCTGGATTCAGCACTTCATCTACCACCTGAGCCCCACCGGCATCGCGGGTTTTGTGATGGCCAACGGCTCCCTTTCCACCTCCACCAACGCGGAATTGGCCATCCGTAAGGGTATCATCGAAGATGACCTGGTGGATTGCATCGTGGCGCTGCCGGGACAGCTTTTTTATACGACGCAGATTCCCGTCTCCCTGTGGTTCGTCACCCGCAGCAAAAAGGCCGATCCCAAACGCGGCTTCCGCGACAGAAAAGGCGAGACGCTTTTCATCGATGCCCGGCGCATGGGCCGACTGGTGGATCGGGTACACCGCGAACTGACGCAGGAGGAAATACGGCAAATCGCCGACGTGTATCACGCCTGGAAGAAGGGGGATGATTATGAGGATAAGCCCGGCTGGTGGAAATCGGCCACGATCGAGGACATCCGCCGGCACGGTTACGTGCTCACCCCGGGCCGCTACGTGGGCGCCGAAGAGCAGGAAGACGATGGCGTGCCGTTTGAAAAGAAGATGGCCGAGTTGACGGCGAAATTGTACGAGAAGTTTGAAGAAAGCCGAAAACTGGAGGATGCCATTAAAAAGAATCTCAAGGTATTGGGGTTTGGTGAATAAAGCTTTCTTATTCTACAAAACCGCCATTTCGTTGAATAAGAAAATGGTTATTCAATGTTCGTTGAATAAGGCGTACATTTTAAAATGGAGTTAACAATCCCGTGAAACGATTTACTCTTTTCATTGAATGGGATGCAAATTTATTGGACGAAAGATGAATAGAAAAATGGTGTGCGATGCGAGTTGCCATTAAACCGGAACTTTTCCGCTGGGCAAGGGAACGTTCTAGGCGCACGATAGATTCTCTCACGAAAGCGTTCCCTAAATATGAGCAGTGGGAAAGCGGGGAAGCCCAACCGACCTTGAAACAACTGGAGCGGCTGGCGAAAATCCTCCATGTGCCAATAGGCTTTCTTTTTATGGAAACGCCGCCAGAGGAGACGCTGCCCATTCCGGATTTTCGTACTATGCCTCAGGCCAGGCTTTCTCGTCCCAGCCCGGAACTGTTGGAAACTGTTTACATCTGCCAACAGCGGCAGAAATGGTATCGCAATTATCAGCTTTCTCTGGGAGAAATGCCCCTGCCGTTTGTGGGCTCGGTTACTGTAGCAAATGATGTGAATGCTGTTGCGGCTGAAATTCGAGGTCGGATAAAGCTGGATATTCATGAACGAAGCTCCATCCCCACCTGGACCCAGGCGCTCAGCCGGTTTATTGATCAGGTGGAACAGGCAGGCATTCTGGTGATGGTAAACGGGGTAGTGGGTAACAACACCCATAGGCCGTTAGATCCGGAAGAATTTCGTGGATTTGCATTGGTGGATGATCTGGCGCCGCTGATTTTTATTAACGGCGCCGACACCCTCTCCGGCAAAACCTTCACCCTGGCTCACGAACTGGCCCATATCTGGCTGGGTAAATCGGGAATATCGGATGCCAGCCTCGAAAGATATCCGGAAGAAGAAGTGGAACGCTGGTGCAATCAGGTGGCGGCAGAGCTGCTGGTGCCCGAGGCTATGCTGACAGAACAATACAACCCTGAAAACGATTTGCGGCAGGAGTTAAACCGTCTGGCCCGGATATTCAAGGTTAGCACCCTGGTGATCCTCAGACGGTTGTTTGACGCAGAATTTGTGGATTGGCAGACCTACCGGCAGGTATATGAAAAGGAACTGGAGCGATTGCGGGCTTATGAACGACCGGCATCTGAAGACAAAGGCGGTAACTTTTACCGCAGTCTTGTCCGCAAGGTGAGTAAGCGCTTTGCTCTGGCCCTTGTCAGCAGTACTCTGGAAGGGCAGACCTTGTTTCGGGATGCTTATGCCATGTTGGGAATTTCTAAGGATCAAACCTTCAAGAAATTTGCTCAGGAGTTGGGGGGAGTATAAAATTGTATTTAGTCGATTCAAATATTTTCATCGAAGCTTCTCAACGATATTATGCATTCGATATTGCTCCGACTTTTTTTGGCAGGTACTATTTGATGCTGCCTCGCGAGGTTTATTACAGAGTATAGATAGAGTAAAAGATGAATTAATTGGCAAAGGCGATGACCTTGAAAGATGGGCTAATGGAAGTTTTTCAAATTATTTTGTTTCTACACAGAATCCAAGTGTTATCAATGAATATGGTAAAGTGATTCAATGGGCCTATAATCAGACTCAATATAATGCTGCAGCAAAAGCGGATTTTGCACGCGCAGACAATGCGGATGCCTGGTTGATAGCATATGCAAAAGTCAATAATTGCATTTTAGTAACGCACGAAAAATATCGGCCTGGGGCAAAGAATAGAATCCCTATACCAAATGTGTGTATGGCTTTTAATGTTCAATATATTGACACATTTGAAATGTTACGAAGACTTAAGATAATTTTAGCATAGCTGGTATAGAAATTGATGAGGCGGATTAAACAAAGATGAATAGCATGGTTAGTTTTGGTGATGTGGCTGAGCTTGTCAGAGAAACTGTGGATCCACGTGAAATTATGGTTGTTCCTTATATCGGTTTGGAACATATCGAGGAGGGTACTCTGCGTTTAAACGGATATGGACATTCATTTGAGGTGTCAAGTGTTAAATTTCGGTTCAAAAAGGTGACATTTTATTTGGGAAATTGCGACCTTATTTTCGAAAAGTAATACGAGCGCCATTTAATGGGATTTGCTCAACAGACATTTGGGTAGTTAGAGCTAAAGAAGGATTCGATCAGGGATATTTGTTTTATTGGATGGCAGCAAAAGATTTTATTGACTTTGCCACCACAGGCTCTGAAGGTACTCGAATGCCACGTGCTAGTTGGGAACATGTATGCAGATTCACCAGACCATACTTTGGATTGGCAGAACAATGCGCCATCTCCCACATATTGGGCACGCTGGATGACAAGATCGAACTCAACCGGCGAATGAACGAGACGCTGGAGGCCATGGCCCAGGCGCTGTTCAAAAGCTGGTTCGTGGACTTCGACCCGGTTGTGGTGAAGGCCCTCAAGGCCGGCAACTCCATCCCGGACAAATTCGCCGCCAAAGCTGCGCACTATCGAGA
>WFVT01000284.1 GCA_015491485.1 Candidatus Zhuqueibacterota bacterium | reverse complement strand
TGTTACCGGACGTGTGCGCTTCCAGCGGCGTGGTGGCGGAAACCGATCCGGCGCTCTTCGGGGCGGCCATCCCCATCGCCGGCATCGCCGGTGATCAGCAAGCAGCGCTGTTCGGCCAGTCCTGCTTCGAGCCCGGCATGGCCAAAAACACCTACGGCACCGGCTGCTTCATGCTGCTGAACACCGGCTCGCGTGCGGTGGAATCGCAAAATGGTCTGCTCACCACCATTGCCTGGGGGATGGACGGCCGGGTGGAATATGCACTCGAGGGCAGCATTTTTATCGCTGGCGCGGCGGTGCAGTGGCTGCGCGATGAGCTCGCCATTTTGAACCATGCCGCAGAATCGGAATCGCTGGCTCAGCAGCTTTCATCCAGCGAGGGGGTGTATCTGGTACCGGCCTTCGTGGGGCTGGGAGCGCCGTACTGGGACAGCGAAGTGCGCGGCGCGTTTTTCGGCCTCACCCGGGGCACCCGGCGCGAGCATTTTGTGCGGGCGGCGCTGGAATCCATGGCTTATCAAACCCGCGACGTGCTGAGTGCCATGCAGGACGATTCCGGCCTCGAGCTAAAGGCCCTGCGCGTGGACGGCGGCGCGGCGGCCAACAATTTTCTCATGCAGTTTCAGGCGGATATTCTGGGCGTGCCGGTACAGCGCCCCGAGGTGCATGAAACCACCGCGCTGGGAGCAGCCTATCTTGCCGGACTGGCCGTGGGGTTCTGGCAGGATCAACAGCAGATCAGCGAAAACTGGGCCATAAACCGGCGTTTTGTTCCGCAGATGCCGGAAACCGAGCGCGAAGCGCTTTACGCGGGCTGGCGCCGGGCCATCGAAGCGGCGCGGGCCTTCCGCAGGTAGTCGGGCTCAGCGCCGGCCATCGCGCGACCACGCCGGTCCCTGACACTGACACAACCGGCGCAGGTACTGCACCAGCTTCCGCATATCCTCCACCGAAAGGGTTTCCCCCCACGGCGGCATCATAGGACTCTTGTTTAAAATATAACCGCCCGAGAAAATGCCATCGAACAGGGTGTCGTCCGGCCGGGTGGCCATGTAGCCTGTGCTGGCAAACACCACCGGCGTTTTGGGCAAAAAGCGCGCGTTGTAGCCGTCGCCGTTACCGCTCACGCCGTGGCAAATGGCGCAGTACGTTTTGTACAGACGCTCCGCGCGCGACCCGCCTTCCGGCAGCACCGGCGGAAAGTCCACCAGTGAAAAATAGGATTGCGGCTGCTGCGGCTCGCGTTGCTGCCACAGAAAGCGGATAATGAGATCGGCGGTTTTCTCGTGAACCGGGAACATGCGAATTTTGGGCATGATGGTGCCCGGCATGGCCTGCTGTGGATCGCGGACGATTTGCTGCAAATAGCCCGGCGTGATGCGCGCGGCCAGGGATGACAGGTCCGGCCCGATGCGGCCGCCGCGCTCGCCCAGCCGATGACAGCCCAGACACGACAGCTTGTCGCGCAGCAATGCCCGGGCCTTCTTCATGGCAAACGGCGACAGCGGCGCGGGTTCGGCGACCTTCGAGGCGGCTGCTCGGGATAAGTGTTTGAAATAAGTCATCAGGTGCTCGACTTCTTCATCGGTCAGGCGGAAATCCGGCATGCGGCTGCCGCTGCCCGGGAAAAAGCCAAACGGACGCACGGCGTGCGGCTGTTTCAAATACGCGCGCAGCCACGGCTCCGGCCGCCGCTCAGCGACCTGCGCCAAATCCGGCGCCATGGACCGCGGCCACGGGGCCACCCCGTCGATGCGGTGGCAGGCCATGCAATTCTGCGCCCGGACAATGGCCCGGCCCAGCTCGGCATTCACGTTGGGATGCGCCTTTCGCGCGCGTTCAAACTGCTTCTCCAGCCGCTTGCGTTCGGCGTCGCTGAGCGTGACGGGCGCGGCAGGCGTTCCTTGCGATTCAACGGCGGTTTGCTGCTGCAAAAACAGAGTGACCGCCAGCGCCTCGGCTTCGCTGAAGCCGAAATCGGGCATGCGGGAAGCGCCGATGTTGGAGCGCACCGGTTTGGGGCTCTGCAAATAGTCCAGCAGATAGCCCGGCTCATAGATACGCCCGGCCTGGCTCAAGTCCGGCGCCCGTTCACGAATGATGGCCTGCCCGGCAGCCTCGAGCCCGCCGTGGCAGGTGTTGCAACCGAGCTGGAGAATCAAGTCCCGTCCCGTTTGTGCTTGCTGTGCGTTGAGCGCAGAACCGAAAGTGACTGTAACGAAAAGCAGTACGCCGAATGTCTTGCACCCGGATATCATTTCCTGTCAGAAATACCGTTTATTTTTTATTCTGTCCATTTAGATCGATTTTGCAACCTGAAGCCCGCGAAGAAAAGCAGGCAGGTCAAAATGCTTCGAGCGCTTCATGGTGGTTTTGGCATAAAAAAACGGCTGACATGAATGCATGCGGATATTCATTTTTTGCCGACAAAACTTTGAGAAGGGGATGTAGCAATCCCATACCACCAATTTTTTCACATCTCAATTAACACCAAATCGGTCAATGACATTCTCTTCGCGCGGTAATTTTGGGGGCACAATCAACAGACATGTTTTTACAACATCAATGCTTATCTCGTAAACACCGGCTGTACCCAGGCCACAAATCCACCCGAGCTCATCACCTTGGCGCGGACATAAGAGGTCTTTTGCGTCAACTCGAACACCGCCGGATTATCCACACTTTCTGACAGAATTTGCCCGCCGTCACCGATGAACTGAGTGCGGTATTTGAAATCCCATTGCGGGTGGATGCGGATTTCCATGCGCTGCGGCGTAACGATGACATCTTCCAGAACGACCCCGGTGCTGGCATAAAACAGCCCCTTCTCGAGATGCTGCACAATCTCCAGCGGATCGAGCCGGTGAGCGCGCACCATCACCCAACCCCGGCCCGGATTGGAGGCGCGCGGCGAAAATTCGCCCTGGAAATCGTGCGCGTCGTCCACCGCAATGCCGTAAATGCGCTTACCGGCCGTGAGGAGATGATCCCACACCTGTTCCATGCTGGGCCAGCCACCGCCGCCCCAGTTGTTCACCAGCGGATGCCCGTTGTAGATTTCCAGCAGCCGGTCGTTGCGGATTTGCAGCAGCTCCCGGTGCGAAAACGCCCACAGAAAATTGGGATGATTGATGTGCGGCACGCCATCGGCCTCTCGCACCGCATCCACGTTGGCCTGAATCGTCGCCACCATGCTGGAATCCACGCGCGGCTCCACCCGATGCGAAATATTGAGGCCGTTGACATGCACCGGCTTTTTGTTGAAGCCCGAACTCACCTCTTCTCCCGGAATAACGATGAAAGACGAGTCCACCAGATGCGCGACGATTTGCGGATTGGTCAGCACGTTGTGATCGGACATGACCAGAAAATGATAGCCGTGCTCTTTGTACCACCGCGCCACATATTCCGGCGGAGAGTCGCCATCGCTGTTATTGGTGTGGGCGTGCGTATTGCCTTTGAACCAGCGCATGCCAGCGGTCTCCGGCACCTCAAACGTGGGCGGCTTGCCGCAGGCCAGCACCAGCAGAGCCAATCCCCCAAATAGCAATTTGGCTTGTGTTTTCATGGGGCTCCTTTGTCAAGTTAGCAGGACATGGATAGATTATAGCGAAACCATCCCGTCCGGGCAAGCAAAAACGGTTGAAAGACGGCGTCACCCATCAACACCCGGGCACGCTTCGACATGGCATTCCCCAACCCCCGGCAGCAGATATGAAATTACAACAGCCACCGTAAACCGCGACAATCCAATTCGTAACCTGAACTTCATTTGCATCTTGGATAAATTTTTCATAAATTTACGCCTCTGAAAATCGGCATATTGGACCACGGATGTCACGCATGGTCACGGATCGACCGTGTCCGTGGCCATCGGCGGGATTCCTTACCATAAGCGGCGAAAATCCATGTTGGATGACTGAAAAGCAACTGGACCCGTTTTACAGAGCAAATCCGCGTCCATTCGCGGCTTTGAAAGCATAACTAAAAATTGCACGCAATCTGAAAACATCATTATCAAACGCGTTTGAGGAACGGCCCATGGCTCAGGAAAAGCATGAAACTGGCAATTCCACCGATTTTATTCGCAGCATCATCAAAGAGGACATTCGCACCGGGCGCTACGGCGGCAAAGTGATCACCCGGTTTCCGCCGGAGCCGAACGGTTACCTGCACATTGGCCATGCCAAATCCATCGTGCTCAATTTCGGCATAGCCGAGGAGTTCGGCGGGCGCTGCCATCTGCGGTTTGATGATACCAATCCGTTGAAAGAAAGTATGGAATATGTGCAGTCGATTCAGGAAGACGTGCGCTGGCTGGGCTATGACTGGGGCGAGCACCTCTATTTTGCGTCGGACTATTTCGAGAAATTGTATGAGTTCGCCGTCGATCTGGTGAAAAAAGGCAAGGCGTATGTGGATGATCTCACGCCCGAGGAGATCCGTCAGTACCGCGGCACCCTCACCGAGCCGGGCAAAGAAAGCCCGTACCGCAACCGCAGCGTGGAAGAGAATCTCGACCTGCTGGAGCGCATGCGCAAGGGCGAATTCCCCGAAGGCTCGAAAGTGCTGCGAGCCAAAATCGATATGGCGCATCCCAACATGAACATGCGCGATCCGGTGATGTACCGGATCATCAAGGCACCGCACTACCGCCGTGGCAATGAGTGGTGTATTTTTCCGACCTACGACTGGGCGCACGGGCAGTCGGACTCCATTGAGGGCATCACGCACTCCATTTGCACGCTGGAATTTGAGGACCACCGGCCGCTCTACGATTGGTTCCTGGATCAGCTCGGCATCCATCATCCGCAGCAAATCGAGTTTGCGCGGCTGGAGCTGACCTATACGGTCCTGAGCAAGCGCAAACTGCTGGAGCTGGTGAATGGCGGCCATGTGGATGGCTGGGATGATCCGCGCATGCCGACCATCTCGGGCATGCGGCGCCGTGGTTACACGCCCGAAGCCATCCGCGACTTTTGCAACCGGATCGGCGTGGCCAAAGCCAACAGCGTGGTGGATGTGGCACTGCTGGAACACTGCGTGCGCGACCACCTCAACAAAGTGGCGCCGCGCCGGATGGTGGTGCTCAATCCGCTCAAGGTGGTCATCATCAATTATCCGGATGAGCAGGTGGAAGAGATGGAGGCCATCAACAATCCGGAAGACGAGAGCATGGGCAAGCGCAAGGTGCCGTTTTCGAAGGTGGTGTATATCGAGCGGGACGATTTCCGCGAGGATCCGCCGAAGAAGTTCTTCCGGCTGGCTCCCGGCCGCGAGGTGCGGCTGCGGTATGCCTACTACATCACCTGCGTGGATGTGATCAAAGACGAGAACGGCGAAATTGTGGAGCTGCACTGCACCTACGATCCCGAGTCACGGGGCGGCTGGTCTCCCGATGGCCGCAAAGTCCGCGGCACGTTGCACTGGGTGTCGGCGAAGCATGCCGTGCCCATTGAGGTGCGGTTGTATGATCGCCTGTTTTCCGTGCCGTATCCCGAGGCGGACAAGGAGGGCCGGGATTTCAAAGACTTTCTCAATCCCGATTCGCTGAAGGTGATCACCGCTTATGCGGAGCCGGGACTGGCCGAAGCGCAGCCCGGCGAGCGTTTCCAGTTTGAGCGCCAGGGTTACTTCTGCGTGGACACCCGCGACTCCAAACCCGGCAAACCGGTCTTCAACCGGACCATTACTCTGAAAGACACCTGGGCCAAAATTGAGAAGGCGCAGGGGAAGTAAAAAACGGGGAGGTAAAAAAACACAGTTATAACCAACCTGGAATGGAGACGGAAATTACAACCGGTGGGTTATTTCATAAATTTATCAAATTCCATCAAGAAGGTTTTGGGTTCAAACACCGGCAATTTTGAAAATTTGAAATCGGAACGATTTCGAGTGATCAGGTAATCCACGCCAGCGTGCAACGCAGATTCATGCAATACGGCGTCCTCGAAATCATTAAAATCCGAAGAAAGGGCATGTTCGAGCACAATCCGATTTACAGGTGCGATTTCGAAAAGCGAAAGAAGAGTAGCTATGTGTTTTTTAGCTGCTTTTGCACCGAGGCTCTTCGAGGCAAGATAATGAATCGTAGTCACAGTCGTAGCACAAAGAAAGCCAATGGCATCGGATTGCTAAACCTTCGATAATAGAATAGCTGCTGGTTCGGAGAAGGGTTCCCGATCCAACATAATATCAAGAATTACATTGGTATCAAATAATATTTTCATGAATATTTTTCTTCCAGGTATTTTTTATAATCCTTTTCATCGATCCGTATATTTTTTAATGCTCCTTTCAATGAGCGGACCGCAGGTGAAATTGGTGAGCCCGCACTTTCGTCTTCCCTGAGCAATGCACGAAAGTACTCTGCGACAATTTCCGATAGCGATCGCCCTGACTTTGCGGCGTATTTTTTTGCGGCCTCAATCAAGTGAGGATCCATCCGAAGGGTTAATTTGGCACCCATGATGACTATCACCTTCAACTTACTGTTCGATTTGCGGTTTCAAACATGATTCTTAGCAATAATAAAACCTAAAACGGTTTTCATCAAGGTTTAATTTATTTCATGAATAAGCGCTGTAAAGCTTTTTAAGCCCTTAATACCCGACACTTTTTGGAATATGAAAATATTTAATTGCACAGGTAGAAACTTACGTTGATTTATGTACAAATCCATGGGTCTTAAATTCGGCTGAGACAACCCCGGATCGAACAGATGGCTTCTGTTGATTTAGAGTATCAATCGCTTTTTGATCGCTGTAGGCCCCGCATAATGATCCAAACAATTATAATAAAGCCTTCAAAGCCATTGCATTCTTTCCCACTTCCATCAACATCAGCAGGGCTTCGGCGGTGGCTTCGGCGCTGATTTCGCGGCGGACGGAATTCCGCGCTTTCACCGCAGCCCTGGCTCCGCCGGTGGTCGGATCATACACCGCCTCGTGAGCCGCATTGTCACCCAACAACCAGCGCGCCGCACGACCTGCCATTTCGGCGAATTTCTTTTCACCGGTGACCTCAAAAAGCGCCAGACACCCCAACACAACGGGGCGCACATGCTCGGGCCGCTGCGGGAACCAGTCGATGGCCTTGCGGTTATTTCGCGCTTCCAGCCAGTCGAACCGGTCGGCGAATTGTTCTTCAAGGAGCCAGGGATAAAACTGCTCGGCCTCGCGGCGGGCGGTCAGCAGCGGTTCCGGCCGCTGCGTGAGTTGGTGCACGGCCACCAGCGCCTGCACCTGCGCGTTGCTCCAGGCGTGCCAGGTGGTGCGGTAGGATAAATGCACGCCGTAGGCAAATTCACCTTCTTGGCGCTGCTGCATCATGGCGATTCCGGCGGTGAGTCGGTCTAAAGCCGCCTGCAGCAGCTCGCTCCGGTGTCCCGCGCGCTGATAGGCCACCAGCCCCAGCAGCAGTTCGCTGGCCACATCGGCATTGCTGCCGTTGGGCAACCAGCGCGGCACCTCCACATCGCCGATGGTCTCCATATTCGGATATTGCTCCAGGAACGGCCGGAGCGCCAGCAGCGTCCGCTCCACGGCCTGCCCGGCCTCCTGCACCAGGGGCCAGGATTTCGCCCGCCCCACCTGCACATACCGACCCAGCGCCCACACCGCCTTGGCCGCACCATTGCCGATCCCGGGATTTTCAATATCGCCTTCGCCGGCGCGCCTGCCATCGGCGGTGAGCCAGCGGAACCACCGGCCGTCCTCCGCCTGCATGCGCAGCAGGAACTTCACCAGCCCACGCATCTGTCGGACGTGGCCTGTATCCCCGGTAAGCTCGTGCCAGCGCAAATACACCAGCAGCGCCCGTCCGGCGTCGTCGATGCGGCCGATGCCGTACGGTCCGGGACCGGCCGGCTCGCCCTGCCGGTCGGTTCGGTGGTGCATGTAATAGACCGTTTCGCCGTCCGGCCATGCAAAAGGCCGGCACAGGCGATCGAGATAATCAAAGTTTACCAGCCGAAAATCCGGGGACTTTGGCGCATCACCGCAGCCCGTCAGCGCCACCGCCATCATCCAGGCGGATACCATCCAGAGTCTGTGAATTCGATACATGGTCCTATTTCCAGGTTGCCGGGTTCAACGTTTTCAAGACAAAGCCTTCATGCGTCACTTGCACTTCAAACACGCTTTTGGGATCCGGATAGGTATAGACCGTCTGCCCAAAGACGGCGCGCACACCCGGAATGCGGGCGGCATTTTTCAGCAACCATTCCCAGTGAGGATCGATAGCCTCATCATGCAACCGGATAATGGTGGGTTGCGCGGCGCGCTCCATTTCCACATCCACAAACCGCCCGCGGATTCGGGTGAGCTTGTATCCCGGTTTCAAACCCATCGCGGTCAGAAAATCTTCCCAGAGCAAAATCTGCCCTTCGATTTCAAACTGATCGCCCCGCAGATAAACCCGCTTGACCTGCAGGGTATCTGCGGTCGGTGTGAGCCACTGGAGCTGCAGCACCATCTCCCGGTTTTGAGGCTGGCTGTAAAAAGCCCGCACCCGCAGGATGGGCTGCCGTTCGGTGAAGGCCCGGTAACTTTCCTGAAACACCACCAGAGTCATGCTGAACAGGCCGGTGATGATCATCAAAAACAAAATCAGCAATTCCACCAGGCCAAACAGCAGTCCCCGGCGGCGAACCTTTTCGCCCTGTTTGCGCCGACGCCGTTTGGAAAAATAGCGCGATACGAACAGAAACAGCCCCATGAAACCGAAAGTGATCAGCGCCAATCCACCCCAGAGAAGCTGATCACTGGAAAAGGGAGTCAGCATAACCGTTCCCCGTTTGTCTGTTCCGCGTGACGTTTGCGATCAAATCAGAATCCGCATGGTGGTGCCTTTCCCTGGTGCCGTGTGTTTCAAAATCAATTTTCCTTTATGATAATTTTCGATAATGCGGCGTGACAAACTGAGGCCCAATCCCCAGCCGCGTTTTTTGGTGCTGAACCCGGGACGAAAAATATTATTGCGATCCTGCGGCTGAATGCCGCGTCCGGTATCGATAACATCGATCACCGCCTGATATTTTTTATCCGGTGCCGCATCCACAACAATGCGGATTTCACCCCGTTCGGTGCCGATGGCGTCCAGAGCGTTTTTGATGAGATTTTCCAGGACCCACTCGAACAGTTCCGGATTAATGCGAACCGGCTGCCGCAGCCGATCCTCGAAATGGATATCCACGCGCTTGCCCATTTGCGGCAATCGCCGCCGGAAATACGAAATCACGTCTTCGACCACCGGCGCCAACTCGGTGGGCATCAGCTCCGGACGCGAGCCGATACGCGAAAACCGCTGCGCCACTTTGTTCAGCCGATCCACATCCTGCTGAATCTCATCCACAATCTTCCGCACCTCTTCACCACGAGTTTTATGCCGCAGCAGTTCGATCCAGCCCATAAGTGACGACAGCGGCGTTCCGAGCTGATGCGCGGTTTCTTTGGCCATGCCGATCCAGATGAATTGCTGCTCGCTGCGCCGGATGCTGTTGATCCCGAAAAAACCGATCATAATGTACAGCCCGATGACCAGAATTTCCACATAGGGCAGCCAGCGCAACTGCTGGATGGATTTGGAATCGCCGTAGTACAGATAGCCCAGCGGGATGTCCTTGTAGCGCAACGGAATCGGGTCAATTTCTTCCGCCATGGCTTCGACCAAACTCCGAACCTTTTTCAGGGCTTCTTCGGAGTAATCTCCGGGATCGATGCCGATGCCTTTCCACCCGGTGGGATTGCCCTGTTCATCGGTCATGATCATCGGGAAATCGGTGCGCTTGATGATTTCCTCGAAAATAAAATTTAATTCGGTGTCATCGGCTTCGGTAATGGCGCGTTCGTAAAAGCTGGCATAGAATTCCAGAATTTGCCGCGCTTCATTGCGCAAGGTATTGACCAGATGTTGCGTGTACAGAAGCAATAACAAAATAATCGCAATCGCGAATACAAAAAGGACCGATTTTAATGACTGGGGGGAGTCATAAATTTTGGATCGCATGTCGGATCACATGGTTTGCATGTTCAGCGGGATTATCCCGCTCTCGCCGTCTTTTTCCTGCCATAGAAATACACGATGAGCGCCACCCCGAGCCAGACCGGCAATCCAATCAGGGTTTGTTCTGGCCAAACAAGGCCGATTTCCCAGCTTCTCCAGGTGAACGGAAACAGCAGCGCATAGCCGCCCACCAGATGCTTCTGCAGCAGGTCCAGCGCCAGGTGCAATGCATTTCCCGCCAACAGATTGATCAGCGCCTGCCGGCGATCACGGGCGGCGAAGAATCCGGACACGGCCACACTCAGCAATACCAGCCCCAGCGGCGTATGCAATGGTTTGACGAACCAGTACGCTTCCGGCCAGATAATGTACACAGGCCGGGTGACCACATCCGGAAGGATAACGCCCAGGGTCAGCACACCGAGATGCAGCCGCCCGGCGGTGATTTGCCGCACGAGATAGCCGGAAGTGACGTGTGTCAGTAGATCAGGCATCGGTCTTGAGCTCCCATCCGTGACGGGTCCAGCGGATGCCGCGCAGAAAAACGGCGAATGCCAGTACCACCGCCACCGCCGAAACCGCCATTTTAATCCGCCGTCCTTTCCCGACGTACATGGCCTGCAGCGCCACGGTGGTATCGGGCAGCAGCACCCCCGTCACCGTGACGTAATCCCCGGGCGCGGCTTTACCGGCATCGCCGCGCACAAAGATGCGCGCTCCG
This sequence comes from Candidatus Zhuqueibacterota bacterium, assembly GCA_015491485.1. Taxonomy (GTDB): domain Bacteria; phylum Zhuqueibacterota; class Zhuqueibacteria; order Zhuqueibacterales; family Geothermadaptataceae; genus Hydrothermovivens. The sequence continues at coordinate 56,117 of WFVT01000284.1, read as the reverse complement.
CGCTGCCGGAGCCAGAAACCGTCCGGTTGAAGACGTTCAACGGTGGTTTCTACATACAGTTCCACCGGCTGGTTGACAAATGAATCGGCCCGGCTGATGATGTCGGCAAGCGAGGGGACGGGAGGATTGCCATAAGCATACCAGCACAACGCCAGAAGTCCTCCCAGCCCCAAAACGATGCGTCGAATGGCCATGCGCGCTCAGATCTCCAGTTTCCCCTCGAATATCCGCTGCACGACTTCGAGCAGCTCCTCGTGAATGTGGCCGTTGCTGGCCACGATGTTGCCCGTGCGCCAGTAATCTTCGCCTTCCAGGAAACCGCTGACCTCGCCGCCGGCTTCCTTGATCAGCACCACGCCCGCCGCGATATCCCACCGGTTGAGTTTCAGCTCCCAGAAACCATCAAACCGGCCGGCCGCCACATAGGCCAGGTCCAGGGCGGCGGAGCCCATTCGGCGGATATCCCGAGCCCGGCCAAAGAAGGTCTGGAAGCTCTGCAGATACGGCTCGATCAGCTCTTTGCAACGGAACGGGAAACCGGTGGCGAGCAAACACTCGTGCATGTGGCGATGTTCGGAGACTTTGATGGGCGTCCCGTTGAGATACGCGCCATGCCCCATGGCCGCCGCAAACATTTCGCCGCGCACGGGATCATAGACCACGCCCACAACCGGGACGTCTCCGCGCATGGCCGCAATAGACACCGCGAACATCCGCACGCCATGAATGTAATTGGTGGTGCCGTCCAGCGGATCGATGACCCACCGGTACACCCCGGTACCGCCGATTTCGCCGCCTTCTTCGGCTAATATGCGGTGATCCGGATACCGCGACAGGATGTAATCGATGATCGCCTTTTCCGAGGCATGATCCACCTCGGTGGCATAATCGAACGCGCCCTTTTGTTCAATATCGTAGTGCTGCACCCGCGACATGTGCGTCAGCAGCACCTCGCCGCCGATTTTGGCCGCCTCGATGGCCGTGTTCAATACCTGTTTATCGGGCTTCTCCCGCCCATTTTCGGGATAATCCATAGCTGTCCTGATCCTTTCTATTTCAATTTCACCACGGTGACGCCGATATCGCCTTTGCCGAGCGGCGCCGGCTCGAAATGCGACACGTTGGGATGCTGTCGCAAAAACTCGTTGATGGCCTTGCGAAGCGCACCCGTGCCCTTGCCGTGGATGATGCGCACTTCCTCCCAGCCGTACAGCAACGCCTCACTCAAATATTGATCCACCGCGGCCAGCGCCTCATCCACACGCATGCCGCGCACGTCCGTCTCTTGCGGCACCGGTTCGGGCTTTTCAATGGAAACCCGGGCGCGGGCTTGGCGCGTCTTGCGCAGCGGCTTGATATCATCCAGCGGCACGCGCAGTTTCAGCGGCCCGGCCTGCAGCAGCACCCGGTTTTCGCCGTCCGGCGGTTCGAGTACCACCGCCTCGGAATTCTGCGACCGCCACAATACCACGCTGCCCGGCGCGATGTCTTCCACCGCGGTTTCGACCTCCACCTCTTCCTGCCGGGCGCGCGTTTCGGTGCGCATTTTCTGTTTTTCGCGCTGCAGCCGTTCACGTTCCTGCTCCAGCCGCGCTTTGGACGCCCGGATGGCTTCTTTGGCCGCCTGCTTTTCGCGGATTTCGCGAATCGCCTGCTCCACGGCGGCATTGGCGCGGGCGAGGATCGCCTCGCTCTCCTCGATGGCCTCTTGCTTCAGCTTGCGCCGCCGCGTGGCCAGCTCTTCCGCCCGCTCCTGATACAGTTTGATCAGGCCGTTCAGCCGGGTTTCTTCCAGTTTGAGCTGGCGGATTTTTTCATCCTGCTCCTGAATTTTGCGTTCGAGGTCCGAAATCAGCCGTTCGAGCTCGCCTTTTTGGCTGCCGACCAGCCGCCGCGCCTCGCCAATCACGCGCTCATCCAGGCCGATGCGCCCGGCGATTTCGAATGCATAGCTGGCGCCGGGCACGCCGGGACGGAATTCGTACGTGGGCTGCAAACTCTCGGCATCGAACACCATGCTGCCGTTTTCCACCCCGGGGGTATTGTGGGCAAACACCTTCAACGCCCCGTGGTGGGTGGTGACGATGGTGCGCACGCCGCGCTCGTTCAGGGTTTTCAGGGCGCTGATCGCCAGCGCCGTGCCCTCTTCCGGATCGGTGCCACTGCCGATCTCGTCGATCAGCACCAGATCGTTCTGTTCGGCGGTCTCCAAAATGCGTTTGAGTTTGGTCATGTGCGATGAGAAGGTGGAGAGGTCGTTTTCGATGGATTGCTGATCGCCGATATCGACGAACACGCGGCCCATGATGCCGATCTCGGAATCCGGGCTCGCCGGGATGTGCAGCCCGGCACGGGTCATCAGCACGGCCAGACCGACGGTTTTCATGGCCACCGTTTTACCGCCGGCATTGGGCCCCGTGATGACCAGCGTATGAAAATCCTCGCCGAGGCGAAAATTGAGCGGCACCACGCGATCGCGGTCCTGGTATTTTTCCAGCAGCAGCGGATGCCGCGCCGCGTACAACACGATCCGGCCGCTGGCATTGACCTGTGCGGCGTTGCCCTCCACCTGCCGCGAATACACCGCCCGCGCTCGCAGCGTCTCCAGCTCGATCAAGATCCGATAGTTCCGTTCCAGCGCCTCGTGGTGCTCATGCGCCCGTGCGGACAGCTCCGCCAGGATGCGTTCGATCTCCCGGCGTTCCTGCGCCTGCAACTGCCGCACCCGGTTGTTCATCTCCACCGTTTCCACCGGCTCGATGAACAGGGTCTGGCCCGTAGCGGACTGATCGTGCACGATGCCGCCGATTTTGCGTTTGTGCTCGTCTTTCACCATCAGCACCAGCCGGCCGTCGCGCACGGTGATGAGCTGTTCCTGCAGCATACCGGCGCCCGCCGCTTTTTTCAATATCTGCTGCAATTTGGCGCGAACCGCTTCCTGCGCCGCCTCAATCTCCCTCCGAATGCGCCGCAGCGCCGGGCTGGCCGAATCGAGAATCTCGTGCGACTTGAAATCAATCGCTCCGGAAACCGCCTCTTCGAATTCACGCAGCGGATGTAAATCTTCGGCCAGGGGCATGACTGCGGGCATCTGCGCCCTTTGCTCCTGACAGAGCCGGCGCACCTGCCGTGCCACCCTCGCCACCCGGGCGAGCTCCACCAGCGCTTCCGGCGTCAGCACCACACCGGCGACTTTGATGTTGCTGAACAGGTCTTCCAGATCAGCGATTTCTTCCAGCGGGAGGTCCTCGCCCCGGTCCAGCAGGGCCCGCACATCCGACACGCGGTCCAGTTCCGTGCGGATGGCCTGCACCTCATCGAGAATGGGCAACTGCCGGATGCGCTCCACCGCCGCCGGCGAGTGCGCATACCGCGCCACGATATCGAGCACTTTGGGCAGTTCCAGACTCTGCGCCGCCTCCAACAGAAAATCTATTTTTTGGCTTTCGAATTCGTCCATTGTTCCGCTTTGCTCGAGTTCAGATCGATCAACAAGTTGACCACCGCATTATCCACCAATTGCGACGGGGTTTTTTCGGCGGCGGCTTCCAGATATTCCACAAACGCTTTTGCCCCGGGAATGAATTTGCGCATGCGGTCGTACATCGCCGGCCCGACGCTTTCGGCGAACGGTGCGAAATTGGAGTTTTGCACCTGTTCGGACAGTTCGTCACTAATATACACGGTTTTCAAAAACATGGCCACCAGACTCGCCACAAACAGCCCTTTGATCACTCCAATAATCACACCAAAGGTGTGGTCCAGCTTTTCAGTCATTTTAAATTCAGCATGCTTATAAATAAATTTTTCCACATAACGGTACGCCACCCAGATGAAGGCATACACCAGCAGAAAAGCCAAAGCCAAACTGGCACCAAACGTCAACTGGGTGGTGGTGACGATTTTCGGCGCCAGGAACGGCAGCGCCATGAGCCCGCCCGTCATGGCGATCATGAAACCCAGGAAACTCACAAATTCGGAGAAAAACCGTTTCCGATATCCTTTGTAAATAAACAAAATCACGATCAGGACCAGAAACAGATCGATGTAAATGTAAATTTGTGCGTTCGACATGCCTTTGCTTCCCTTGCCGGCCGAAGCGGTCCCCCAAACAGCCTTCTGCGGATTCCCCATGCCGGGCCCCCGGACAGAATGTTGCCGTTTGGGGACAGCCCCGAATTTCATGGATAATTGAATTTCATCGTTACGGTTTTCAACGGCTGCAATGTGGCTTCATCGTAGGAACCGCACGGATCTTTCCGGGGTGTATTTTCCCCGGGTGCATCATAAACAAATTCTCGGCCAGGAGCCGTTCACGCCCATTTCACCCGGCCCGACTCAATTCTAAAAATACGTCATTTAGAACGTCTGCGCCAATAAAACCTGCCCGCTTTGCGCTGAAAATAAAAAAAGTGAATAAAGGTTCCGGAAGAAGCCTTCATTCACTTTTTCCCGAAAAACAGCGACAAAGCATCACTGTAACTTGCTGCGTACCAGTTCCTGCACTTGCTTACCATCAGCGCGCCCGCGGACTTGTTGCATAACCTGCCCCATCACCCGGCCCATATCCTTCATGCTTGTGGCATTCACATCTTTGATGACGGCATCGATGATGGCTTCCAATTCTTCTTTCGAGAGCTGCTGTGGCAAATACTCTTGAATGACCGCGAGTTCGGCTTTTTCTTTGGCGACAAGGTCTTCCCGGCCCGCTTTTTCGTACATTTCAATGGCTTCTTTGCGTTTCTTGGCCGCATTGGTCAGCACCTTGATGGCGTCGTCATCGGTCAAATCCCGACCAAGTTCAATTCGCGCATTATTCAATTGCGCGCGGAGCTGCCGGATGGTGCCAACGCGATCCTTATCGCCCTGCTTCATCGCGGCCTTCATATCCTCGGTCAACCGCTCTATAATGCTCATGGTCACATCACAAGTTTAATCAAGTACCCGGGACCCGATCGTCCCGCGACGGGATGTCAGCCGGATGAGGTTGACTCACTTAACGGCGTTTTTTCTTTTCCAGCGCGGCCATCAGCTTGCGCATTTTGCGGCGTGCCGCCGCTTCTTTGCGCTTGCGGCGTTCGCTGGGTTTTTCAAAGAATTGATGTTTTTTGATCTCCGAAATAATTCCTGCTTTTTCACAGGCCTTATTAAAGCGCTTCAGAGCCTTCTCGAAATCTTCGCCCTCACGAACGATGACACAGGGCATAACCTTCAATACCTCCTTTCAAAAGACTGAATTGAAATGGTGAACTACACAATGGGTCGTATAAGCGCAGTGAATATAACAAACTTGCAAGCGTTTCGCAAGTTCTTTTTTTGCAAGGAAATAGGGCTTTTCATTGGCAACCATCCAGCCACCGGCCGGTTCGGTGTTTGCCGGGCCCGGTGTGCTTCGGCACGCGGTGAAACCAAGCAGCGTGACTTCACAGCACTTGTCTCCCTGCGAGCCTTCATTTTAAACATCTCTCGCGGAGGGGGACAAAAAATACCGCAAACGGGCATCGGGCTGAACCCATGCCGTACCAACGGGCTCCCGCGGGGATACCGGGCCACAATGCTCATGCTTTCAGATAACTCTTCTGCACACTCCGCGGGCTTTGCAAGACCGGCCATTCGCCGCCCCGGGTTTTTAGCCCGGGGGCCAGCCGAACGTGCGGCCGCCAAGCAGATGCAGATGAATGTGAAACACCGTCTGCCCAGCACCGCGATTGCAATTCCAGACCAACCGGTAGCCGTCTTCGGCCACGCCTTCATCCGCGGCTAATTTTTTCGCCGCCAATACCGTTTCGGAAATGATGCTGGCATCCTCCGGGGTCAGATCGTTCAAAGTGGCGATATGCTTGCGAGGCACAACCAGGATGTGCACCGGCGCCTGCGGATTGATGTCCCGAAACGCAACCACCGTGTCGTTTTCGAAGACGATATCGCCCTTCATGTCACCGGAGATGATGCTACAGAAAATGCAATCGGCCATGATCCTGCCTCCTGTTAGCTTGTTTAAAGATGTTTAAAAATACACGGAAACCGTGGAATGTGCAAGTCTGGATGGAGCGACTGCAAAACATGTTTTGCCGGCTCCGGGATGCTTTTCTCTGGCGATCAAAAAACCACTTCCAGACGAGTCGCCAAAATCACAGCGCGCCCCACCGGCGCAGCAGAAGCGTGGCGGCTACAATCGAGGCGGTTTCGGTGCGCAGCCGCCGTGGCCCGAGGCCCATGAATGCGAAGCCGTGCTCTACAGCTTGCTGCAGCTCCTCATCCGAAAAGCCCCCCTCCGGCCCGATCAGCAATACACCGCGTCCCCTTTCCGGGGCATCCCCGGCTTCGCCGCGGCCGTCCCACAAAACCGCGTCCCGCGGCGCCGGTGCATGGGCGATCCAGCGGTAATCGAATTCCGCGCTCATCGCCATCAGCTCACCGAACCCGACCGGCGCCAGAACATCCGGCAGCCGGCTGCGGCCGCACTGCTTCATCGCCGCCACCGCGATACGCTGCCACCGTTCCGCTTTGGATGCGGAAGGTTTCACCACGCTGTACCGGCTGATGACCGGTTGGAAGGCATGCACGCCGAGCTCCGTGCCTTTTTCAACCACCAGTTCAAACCGCGGCAGTTTGGGCAACCCCACGGCCAGAGTCAACTGAAATGCCGGTTCGCCCAGTTGCGGCTGCACTTGCAGCACTTTCACCTCGGCCGCGGTCTCGTCCATGCGCATGATTTCACCGAACAGGGCCATGCCCTGTCCGTCCACCGCCCATATCGTGTCACCGATCTGATGGCGCAACACCCGTCTCAGATGCCGGTATTCCTCTCCCTGTAGTCGAAACGAAATCGGACGGTTCTGTTTATAAACGATGTGCTGTGGTGGAGCATAAAAAAATTCTTTTCGCGCCATAATTTTTTGAAAAAAGCCAAAAAAGTACTGGATTTTTTCCAATATTTAAGCGATAATTGAATTTAATTTTATACGGTTTTTGGTAGGTGAATGACGATTTTCACCAGGGGGATGCCATTCAACAACCGAATGTGAAAGACATCCATAGTCATTGTTGCGGTTTTTGGTTTCCGGTTCCTCATTCCGACTGCATGCTCGTTCGGCGTCGATGTTCGACTTTCCTGTGGTGGAATTAAGCAAATATACAACAATTCGTTGCGATTTCAATGCATTTCATCGCAAAAGTCTGTCAGGGCGTCGTATAGCATGGTTTTGCCAGGAGCACCGGCGGCTATCTCCTTCGAGCCACAACCATGACCATGCCGGTACCCAGGCGACGTCCGGGACGCCGCGATTTTAAAGCCGAATCCCCTGCAGCCTGGATCGCGGACTGCAGCTCTGGCACGATGATCCCCGATCAGCGCCGCCGGGCCATATTCTGACCGGCTCAACATCCACGACCCCGTTTGCGAAAGGGATGCGGCGAAACGGGAAAGCCGGTGTTTTCCGGCGCGCAAACGCCGCCGGTTGGGCGGCACCCAAATTTCGTTTCTTCCAGACAACGGCGCGTGTGATGTCGCCCGTCGGCCCTGTTTTGCCGAAAGGGCGGGCTTCAAGCGCGGCACATCGTTTTTGGCCATCCGGCCGTCCATGAACCGATCAGCCGTCGTCGTTGGCTGGAAAAAAGGTCCCATTGCAAACACAACGCTTTATTTGATAAAAACTCATCTCATATCACCAACTCACCGGGTAAGGAGAATAGATATGGCTGTAAAATCTGTTGATCCGACCAACGTCCAAATCCCGAGTTATGCCCGTCCGGCTTCTGCGGTTTTGTCCGGCAACGGTTCTCATCCGCAGCGGGCCGTGGACTATTTCGGGAAGAACACGTTTAACGACCGGGTCATGCGCGAAAAACTGCCCAAGGAGGCTTACAAACGATTGGTAGAGATCATCCGCAAGGGCAAAAAGCTGGATCGGGACCTTGCCGATACGGTGGCGCATGCCATGAAAGAGTGGGCGCTGGAAAACAACGTGACCCATTTTACCCACTGGTTTCAACCCATGACCGGGCTCACCGCCGAAAAACACGATGCGTTTTTGAGCATCGACGCCGACGGCCAGATCATCGAGCGGTTCAGCGGCGATCAACTGATTCAAGGCGAGCCCGATGCCTCCAGCTTCCCCAGCGGCGGCATGCGCACCACCTTCGAGGCGCGCGGCTACACCATGTGGGATCCGTCCAGTCCGGCGTTCATCCTGGAAGGACCGCGCGGCGGCATTCTCTGCATTCCCTCGGTTTTTATTTCTTACAACGGCGAGGCGCTGGACAAGAAAACTCCGTTGCTCCGTTCGATGCAGGTGCTGGATCAGGCGGCTCGCAAAGTTTTGGAGCTGTTCGGTCACCATGCCGAACGCGTCATCAGTACTCTCGGCCCCGAACAGGAATACTTTCTGATCGATCTGGACTATTACAACCGCCGCCCGGACCTGATTCTCGCCAACCGCACGCTGATCGGCGCGCGACCGCCAAAGGGGCAGGAAATGGAGGATCATTACTTCGGCAGCATCAAAGAGCGGGTGCTGGCGTTCATGCAGGATGCCGAGGTGGAGTTGTACAAACTGGGGGTCCCGGCCAAAACCCGCCACAACGAGGTGGCGCCGCATCAGTATGAGATCGCCCAGATTCATGCCGAGGCCAATGTGGCCGCCGACCGCAATCAACTGGTGATGGAAATTCTGAAGAAAGTCGCCGCGCGGCACGGCCTGGCGCTCCTGCTGCATGAAAAGCCGTTTCAGGGCGTCAACGGCAGCGGCAAGCACGTGAACTGGTCGATCATGGATGATCAGAACCACAATTTGCTGGATCCGGGCCAGACCCCCAAAGAAAACCTGCAATTTCTGGTGTTTTTGGTTTCGGTGCTGCGCGCCGTTCACCGCTATGCGGATATCCTGCGGGCTTCCATCGCCTCGGCCGGTAACGACCACCGGCTCGGCGCCAACGAAGCGCCACCGGCAATCATGTCGGTGTTTCTCGGGGCGACCATCAGCAAAATCCTCGACAGCATTGAATCCGGCAGTGATGAGCCCGTGAGCGAACAGAAGATTTTGGATCTGGGTATTTCCAATCTGCCCAAAATTCTGCAGGACAACACCGACCGCAACCGTACCTCGCCCTTTGCCTTCACCGGCAATAAGTTCGAATTCCGGGCGGTGGGATCTTCGGCCAGCATTTCGCTGCCGGCCACGATCATCAATGCGGCGGTGGCCGACTCGCTGAATTTCATTCATGATGAAATTCAAAACCGGATGCAGTCGGGCAAAGACCTGCGCACGGCCACCTTCGAAGTGCTTCGGGCGCAAATTAAAGAAACCAAACCGATTCGCTTTGAAGGCAACAACTATTCCGAGGAATGGAAACAGGAAGCGGCCCGACGTGGTTTGCCCAATCTGCCGCACACCCCGGCAGCATTGCAGGCATTTCGTAAAAAGGAAAACATCGCCATGTTGACCCGCCTCGGTGTTTATTCCGAAAGCGAAATCGAATCACGCTATAACACCAAAATCGAGCAGTTCTGCAAAACGCTCACCATCGAGGTGCAGACCCTCACCAATCTCTGTCAGACCATGGTGATTCCGGCGGCGCTTGAATATCAGAACCGACTCATCCAAAATGTGCGCGGATTACACGACTTGAAAAACATCGTGGGTAAGGCAGGGCAAACCGATCATCAGGCAAAGCTGCTCATTGCGATTACGGAACACCTTGAGAAACTTCAGGAGGCGCTCGAACAGCTCCACGGCGAGTTGGAAACCGTCGAGGCGCTCGGAGACGAAACCCAAAAGGCTTTTCGCTTCGCCGAAACCGTGCGTCCGATGATGGACCGCATCCGCGAAATCAGCGACGAACTCGAAGAGCTGATCCCGGATACGTTCTGGCCGCTGCCCAAATACCGTGAGATGCTGTTCATCATGTAGTGCGAAATAGGGAAGCCTGGCACAGGCTGTTTCGCTCCGGCGGAACAGCCTGTTTTTTTATTTGCAAATGCAGCCCGTGTCCCCCGGGATCGGTTTCCGCCAGCGTTTCATTCGCTTGGATCCCGGCGGCTGATGAACCCTACCGGGCTTCGCGACTTTCGAAAAACGGTGGATGGCTCTGGGGTGAAATCGGGGGACAATCGGCAGTCATCGAGCACCGGCGCCGGCCTTCAGAGGCGATGTTACCATTCCGGGGAAGGAATCGGTCGGCCTCCATCATCCCACCGCGCTGTGGCCCCCTCAAAGGCTTAGCGGTATGTGTTTTGACCGTGGATCCAACCGCTTTTTCGGCCAGCTCTAAAATGCCACCTCAATATCCACGATCAATTCGGTTTGCCGCTGCGGATTTACGGCGGCTTCCAATCGAAGGATATTGACATAGGGCAAATGAAAATTCAGTCCCACGCCGGCGCCGACAAGCCAGGTTCCGGGGCGGGTTTGCAGGCCAAAGGGTCCACTGGTAAGCGGCATCCCGGTGCGGTCGGTGCGATTTTGAAACCACAAGGTACCGGCATCGGCAAAAATTTCGCCGCTGATGCCGAACCGCAAATTCTGGCCATACGCGCTCATTTTCCCCATGTCCATGCTAAAATAGCGCACCGGCAGCAGCGGAAACCGCAATCCGGCACTGACAAGCATGCGGTGTTCTCCTTCCAGACGCCGTTTGAAATGGCCACGGATCCGCCACCGGTAGCCAAAATACAGGCGGTCGTAAATCGGCACTCTACCATGGGTGAGGTCGGCGGCAAACCGGAATGCCAGCGCGGTTTGTGCGCCCAACGGGATGTATTTGCGGGCATCCAGGCTAAATTGACCATAATCGATATATTTCGCTCCGGGCCATCCGGATTTCACGTAATCCACCTGCACATACGAACCGCGGGTCGGATACCACGCCAGATCACGGTAATCGCGCACATAACTGAAACCGAGCCGCAGAATGCGGTCGAGTCCGGACGGATCGAGCGTCTGGCCCGGAACGGCCGGCTGCAAACGGACCCGTTGATAAAACATCGATACACTCACGGAGGTATGCAGGGTCAGTCGCTTGCCGATGCTCCAGCCCACCCCCAACCGTTTTTCATTGACGCGCTGATCAAGGATATCATAGGTTTTGTTCACCAGGTTGGCGATCAGTAGCTCAAGGCGGATAAAAAACTGGCGACGGCCGAAAATCCACGGATTGTTGTATATGAGGGATAAGGTGGGATTGTAACCAAGCCAGCCTGCGAATTGCAACAGCTCGGCGCGGCCTCGAAAGTTGGTATGGATCACGCCAAGGCCGTAACTGAGTTTTTTGAGACTGATGTCGCGGTCGTTGAAAAACAGGATCGGGAATGGGAAAAGATACCACTGTTCGCTTACCGCAATGATCAGCAAATAGCCTTTTTCGCGCGGCTGCAGATGCATTTCCACCCGGTTGAAAAGCCCCAGGCTCTCGATGCGGCGGCGGTCCAATTCCAGTTGTTCCCGGGTCGTATAATGACCGGCGCGGCTTTTCATCTCCCGCAAAATCACGCTGGTGCGGGTCTTTTTGTTGCCGAGCACTACAATTTGCTCAATAAAAATCCGCTGTCGGGCGGGATCGCTTGGCGTGCGCTGCTGTTCTTGAGCGGCGGCATGCGGCGCTGCCGCCCAAAGCAGCAATGCTCCCCACAACCCCAGTCGGATCCAAGGGTTCATGGCCGTCATAAAAATTAGAACTTATCCAGAATGCGAAAATACACCTGCCAGGCGGCGCCGCTGCGATCGGCCCGACGGGCAATATCCAGCCGCAACAGGCCTTCGGTAAAGATCAGCGAAATGCCGTAATCGGCGCGGATGTCCCGTAGCTCGAAATCGCCCAGACGGAACAGACCGGTACCGGCATCCGTGGCATCGGCGAACCAGGCGTAGCCGGCATCGACGAACACGCCCAGCGTCATGGTTTCCCAGAGTGGGATGAATTCCAGCGGAATCCTTTGCAGGATATCCCCGCCGAAATTGTATTGCAGCGTGCCGTAAAGCAACCGGTTACCGATAAATTCTTTATTATCATATCCACGCAGATTGCCGATACCGCCGAGCGTCATTAAATGCTGGTATGCGAAGCTGCCGCTGCGCGTCCCAAACAGCAGCTTGGCTTTAAGCCGCTGATTGCCGAAAGTCGGCTGAAAGCGTTTGAGGGTCAGAAACAAGCCAGTGGTGGAAAAATCGCCGGTGGTTTTCTCGAAAATCCCTTCGAAATACCAGCCGATCAGCGGAAAGATGGGATTATCGCGGAAATCGAAAGCGGCCATGAGCCGCAGCGCGGTTTCGCTGCCGGGCATAAAGACATATACCGGCGCCGGATGCGGATTGTTCGGAAACCGCTTTTTGCGTGCAAATAAGCTCCATTCCGTATTTGGCGCCACACTGAGCGGCTCATATTCATACCGCAGCCATTCAGCCCGCAAAGTGTGCAACTGTTTCCATTTATAATCCAAAAACAGCCGCCAGCCCTTCCGACCGACATAATCCATGAAATCGCTGTGGCTGAACAGAGCCGCGACGCTGTTTTCGGTCATATTGATCACCCAGCGATCCAGGGTGTACAGGTCATTGAAATAACGAAAGCCCACCGTAAACAGATTGGGACTGATCAGTTCCTTTTGCAGCCCGATGTTATATCGCCAGCGTTTGCCTTTTTCGTTTTTGAAGCCGTATCCCGCATCGGCAAAAAATTGCCAGCTTGGTGCTTTGCGCGGCTGCACGCGCACACCGAGATTCAAATACAGGCCTTCGATGCGATTGTAACGTGAGTTGGAATAAAAAGTCGTTACCCGTTCGGGCTGAAACGCAAAACGGGGTTTGATTTTCTCAAATTCAAATTGTGCTTTGGCGGGATCATTGCCGATCACCAGCAACAGGATGGCTGCCAGCCAGAAACTACGGCGGATAATCATGCGTCCTCCTTCGACCTTGTCCTGATATGAATATAACGTTCAACTGCCGGCGTCATTTTTCAGGCAACCCCCAAAACAGGCGTCTCATTCCGGGGAAGTCATTCTATGTAACGGCCCCTGATTTCGCCGATAGGTGCGGTTTGTCTTGCAACCGCCGATGTGCGCAACCTATTTCGCCGCCGATCAGGCGGTTTGCCGCGATTTCAAATACTCCCGATAATTGCCCGATGGAATGCGAGGAAAATGGTGCAGCGGCTGATTATAGATGTAAGCCCAGACCATCTTCTCGCCGCTGGCGCTGAATGCTTTCAAACGCTCGCGCCGGAACAGACTGCGCTCCGGATAGGCTTCATTGACGCCCTCGATCACATCCAGGGTTCTGAGCAGAATATCGGCATCCTCCAGGGCGTAAATTTCCCCGTAAACCCAGCTTTCCTCCGCCTCCGGTCCCACGTCCGTCACCAGCGCCGGAAACTCACCGATATCGTAGAGCTGACCTCGCACGCGCGCCTCTTCCACAAACCGGGCGCGCTCCGGCGACGCCAAAAACCGTTCATTGACGCCACCCCGCATCAGGGTGCCATATACGAATAACAAATCGACCGTTTCATCATTTTCTCCGGCCTCGAAGCTGCCGGCAGAGGAATTGCGTCGCCAGAACATGCCTGAGCATTCTCCGCTATTGCTGCGTTTCTCATTTGCGTTCAGCACTGAATTTTATTAATATACAAACATCCGGAAAGAATGTCAATCGCGCTCGCATGATGTTGCGTGATGGCATCTGCATTCGCACACTCTCAGCTATTGGTGAACTTGCTCCGGCGGCACCCGCATCCTTGCCGGACGCTCTTTCCGTGAGTTCATGCATACGGTTTTCTTCATCCTCGATGCGAGCAAGCGGACATGACGCGGAAACGGCGGTTTCCTTCACAGCCCGGGGAACCTGATTTGCCCACGTCCCATCGGCAATCGAAGGCACTGCTTTCGGGGAAACAAGCACATGGGATGGTGCCATGAGCGGCGAATTGCGAGTCGGGACCTCCGGCTGGAGTTACAAACACTGGCTTGAGGTCTTTTATCCAAAGCAGCTCCAACCGCAACAGTGGCTGGCTTATTACTCCCGGCATTTCGACACGGTGGAAATCAACAACACCTTCTATCACCTGCCGCAAGAAACCACGGTGCACAAATGGTACTCCACCGTTCCCGAGGGATTTATATTTGCCATGAAGCTCAGCCGGTTCATTACGCACCAGAAAAAACTCCGCCATGTGGAAGACGCTCTGGAAAAATTTCTCGAGCGCATGGCGCCGCTGCGCGAAAAAACCGGCCCGATTTTGATTCAACTCCCGCCCAACCTGCCGTTCCATGCCGAAACCGCGCACGCGTTTTTTGAGCTCATCACCCGGCGGCTGCCGAACCAACGATTCGCCGTTGAGCCGCGGCATGAAAGCTGGTTCGCCGCGCCGTGCCTTGAGCTGTACCGCGAATTCAACATCGCCCTGTGCATGGCGGATTCCGGTAACGGGTTTCCCGAACTGGACCGCGTCACGGCGGACTGGATTTATCTGCGATTTCACGGCCGTGACGGGCTTTACCAGGGCAATTATACCGAGGAGATGCTGCGTCCGTTTGCGCGCAAATCCGTGCAGTGGCTGCGCAGCGGTTTCGATGTGTTTGCCTATTTCAACAACGATATCGCCGGATTTGCCGTGCAAAACGCCCGCCTGTTGCGCGAGATGATTCAGCAGCAGCTTTAGGCTTTGGACCGGGCGATCGGGCACGAACTTCCACCTTACGAGGCACGGCATTTAAAATTAGTCGTACGGCCGTCGTCTCTTCTGGTGTTCTTCGTCGTTCAATAGTGGACGCTGGCAGGGATGGGCCTCCCTGCCGGCATGGCAGCGGAAACGGTACTCAATCCATCACTGTTTCGCGCGTTTCGGGTTAGCGGCAACTTCATTTCAAACCACACCCCGCGCGCAGCTTATCGCGCCACCGTATCCTGCGCCGCGGCGGCCAGCCGCTTCTTTACATGCGGCACAATACCGCCGCTGGCCATGATGCGCCGCATGATTCCCGGCAACGGCTCGCCCTGATAGGTTTCACCATGCAGGGTCACCGTGCCTTTTTGCAAATCGATCACCAGTGGATCGCCATCTTTGACGCGCTCGTAAAACCGCTCATCGCGCATGATGATGAACGGAATCGCCTCGTTGACCAGATTGCGCTTGTGGATATAGGCAAAACTTTTGGCGACGATCGCCTTTACGCCGGCGCCTTTCAGCGCCCAGGCGGCGTGTTCCCGGCTCGAACCACAGCCCCAGCCCTCGCCAGCCACGATGATGTTTTCGCCGTTACGCACGCGCTCTGGAAACTCCGGCCGGAAGTGATAAAACGCCTTTTCGCCCAACTCTTTGAGGTCGTTCAAATGGCAAAATTCGCCGGCGATCATGGCGTCGGTATCCACATTGTCGCCGAACAGTTGCGCCCGCCCCTCCACGGTCGCCGCCAGTTCCGCTGCGCCGTCGCCGGATTCCTCGGCCACCGCCGTTCCTTTTTGCACCCGGGGTTCCGTGTACACCACTTCGGGCAGCCCCTGCCGCGGTGCGGCCAACCGTTCGTATTTTTCACGGTCCGCTTTTTCGAGCAAGGGACGGGGATCGCTGATCCGCATATCGAAAGCGCTGGCGGCCACGGTCGGCGCGCTGGCCAGCCAGGCCAGACTGCCCTTGCCCATGCGGTTGGGGAAGTTACGGTTTTGCGACGACAGCCAGACTTCACCGGGCTGTGCGCGATCACTGGCGATGCCCAGGCACATGCTGCAACCGGGTTCCCCGATGCGGAAACCGCACTGCTCATAAATCTGCAACAGTCCCGCCTCCTGTAAATTTCGCGCCACCTCGCGGCTGCCCGGGATCACCAGCCGGTTGGGATGGTCCACCGGTTTGCGGCCCTCTTTCAGGCCCGCTTCCAGCACCAGCGCCGCCAGCACCAGCTCTTCCTGGGTGGTGGTGCAAGCGCCGATAAAACAACCGTCCAGCTCCTGCCCCACGGTTTCATCAACCGGAAACACGTTATCCGGCGAAAACGGCTTCGCCACTTGCGGCACCAGATTGGCAAGATCAATGCGGAAGGTTTCGACATACTGCGCATCCTCATCGGCACGGAACCACAGTCCGCCCTCGCGGAACTCCTCCCGGAACCGGCGTGACATGAACAAAGCCACGTGACCGTCAGGCGGGAAAATGCCGTTGAGGCCGCCGAATTCGGCGGTCATATTCGCGATGGTAAAGCGAAAATCCGGCGTAAAATCCTCGAGATGGTCCGCCGTGTATTCCACCGTACGTTCCAGCGCCACGGTGTTGCGGCCCAGCTCGCCGAGGGTCTTCAGGATGACATCCTTGCCGGTGAGGCCGAAAGCCAGACGGCCGGCGTAATGCACCCGGATCGCCTCCGGCACCTGTATCCATGACCGGCCCAGCACCATGGCCACGGCAATATCCGCGCCGCCGAGCCCGATGGCGAACGCGCCGAGCCCGCCGTGCGAACTGGTGTGGCTGTCGGCGCCGAGGATGACATCGCCGGGCCGCACGAACTGGCGGTAAAATTCCGTGTGCATGATGGTCTCATTGGCGTCGTAAAAATAGCTCAGTTGCGCCTCGCGGGCAAAACTGCGGGACAACTGCACCAGGCGCTGAGTGCGCGGATCGTTGGCCAGGGTGTTGCGATCCACCGTGTGGTCAATGGCCAGATAAAAGCGGTCTTTGTTGAACAGCGGCGGCCGGCCGAGCGCGTCGTAGGTTTGATTCATCCCGTTCCAGGCCAGCTCGCTGGCAATGGTCCAGTCCACTGAAATGGTCAATATATCCCCGGGTTTGACATAATCTTTGTCCCATCCAATCGCGTGATGCAACAGGATTTTTTCCGTTAGCGTCATCGGCTGCATGGTTTCTCCTCTATGCTTATTTATTTTCACAGGTGGCGTGATCCCTCCGTGATGATAAGCCGCAGCATGTCGGATACGCCACAAACAACAGATATTCCTGAATCGCCCGAATGGGATTTCGGTGGTATCGATTTCTCATGGTTCGACCCGCTCGGGCTTGCCTTGATGGCTTTTTATCAGCGCCACCATCCGGCGCTTAGTTCATAAATTTAAAAATGTTTTATCCATATAAAAGAAAATTTTGGCGTTTTATCGGCTTATGTACGGGAATGGGAACTTCCTCGCCTCATTCCACGTTTTGGGGCTGCGCATCTCTGTGCACTGTGCGGCGCTGGCAGGAAAACGCAAACGCGGATGAAACGGATGATACAGATGGTCACGGATACCCATTGTAAACGGCGGCCGTCGTTGATGAATGTGCTTTTGGCGAGAACGCCTTCGCGCTATACGACCGGTGAGGATGCCTTCGTGACCTGAAAATCAACCTGTACTTCACTGTACGGATACCCGTATTCCATCATGAATATCCGGCATGAAAGAGAAAACGGGAGATATTCTGCTCCAAATTTTAACAAATTGACACGTTTATCCACTCCATTCGTTATCTTCCGATAATATATTTGAACTCCCATCATCCGATAAAATCCGCAACCCGCACAGGATGTATGATCACGCAAACTTCAAAACGCAACTCCGGGACCGACCCCGATCCTCTCATCGAAGACCTGCTGCTCGATGGTGAGAACAGACTCATCGTGGTGGTAAGCGACTTTCACATGGGGGAAGGTTTTCTGCCGCATAAGCGCCGGTTTTCACGTACGGAAAACTTCTTTAACGATGAAGCGTTCGAGGCGTTTCTGGAACATCTGCAATTTCTTGCTGTGGAACGTGACCGGCCGGTGACACTCATCATCAACGGCGACTTTCTCGATTTTATCCGCATTCGGGCGGTGCCGGGCGATCGCGAACACCGATTGTTCCGGCGCTATATCCGCAGTTTGGGGCAGGATTTGCGGGACAGCGAGCCCCTGTTTCACAAACAGGAGTACGATTTCGGCCTCGGGTCACAGGAACTCAAATCCACCTGGAAGCTCCAGCGCATTGCGGAAGGACATCCGCGGGTATTTCGCGCCCTGGCCGATTTTATCGTCAACGGCAATCAACTGATTCTGGTCAAAGGCAACCACGATCTGGAGTTTTACTGGCCGCGAGTCCGGCGAGAATTTCACAAAATTCTCGCCCGGCATCTGCCATCGGTGAACGGAGAATATCGCCATGCCGTAGAACGAATGAAGTTCATCCGCAAAAATGTACTCTTCGTCCAGAAAGCGGTCATCATCGACCGGACCATTTACATTGAACACGGCCATCAGTACATGCCGATCACGCGCGTGGAAGGCCCGCCGGTGCAAAACGGCGAACTGACTCTGCCGCCGGGATCCATCTTAAACCGCTACCTCATCAACGCGATTGAAAGCATGATTCCGTTCATCAACAACATCAATCCGCTATCGGATGTCTTTAAAACGCTGGGACTGAAACAGAAGTTACAGGCGCTGCGCATACTCATCCGCCACCTGCCCATCACCGGCAAAATCCTGTACCGCCAGTACCGGCGTGACGGATTGGTGCTGCTGGCAGAGATCCTGCCCCACTTGCTCGCTGGCGCCTACACGCTGCTGGGGTTTGTCCTGCCTTTGCTGTGGGACGATTACGCCGAGCTGTTTTTTTCTTTCACCGGTTCAATCGGCCGGTTTTTGGTGCGCAACTGGTTCCTGCATCTCAGCCTGATCGTCGCAGCGTTTGCCACCGCCAAGTGGCTGCTGCGCTTTATCGGCCGCACGCATCATTTTGACATCAAAAGTGCGCTGCAGCAGGCCAAACGCAAAACGGCGCCACCGGCCCATCCGAAACAGGATCGGTTTCTGGTTCTCGGCCACATTCACCGGCCCGAAGTTCATCGGTTGGAAAAGGGCTGGTGGTATGTCAACAGCGGGACCTGGGCCCACGTCATCAGCCGGTTGCATCATTGGATTCCCATGAAACACACCATGAGTTATGTGCAGTTCGAGAAGGATCGCAATGGGGTGTGGGATTTTGAATTGCTGCAATGGAATGAAAATGTCCGACGGCCGCAGAAACTGATTTTATTGGAATAACCGAACCGGTACGTTGTTTGACGCGATTCCCGGAACGAACGGCAGCCGCCGCTCATGCGCTGTCGGCGGGGCTGTAAGTGGGTTTTCGAGGACATTCTGATAATGCGAAACGGCGCTGTTGCAAAGTACGATCCCGATCAGCAAATGCGATTTCTACGCTTCTAATTGCCCCCTGCGTCCATTTGCCGTTTCAATCGCCATCCCAAAAACACCGCCAGTCCTACAAGCATCAATCCCCCTAAGTTGAGCACCAGGGCAAGCGGCTCGGTACTGCCCAAAAGCGGCCGGCATTCGCCCTGCAAGAATTGCTGATAGTCCGCAAGGCAATTATACCGATCCCATAATTCGGCAAGCAACCATCCTTCCATCACCAGCGCCGCCGCCACCGCGGTTCGCCAGGCATTGCGGCTGCGCCGGATCAGCTCCAGGCCGATGGCATAGCCGGCGATCCAGGGCAACGCGTACAGGCCGATGAGCACGTATAACAGTGCCGGTACCGAAACGGATTGCGGATCCACGTAGTACATCCACATCCAGGCCGGATTGAGGCCATAGCTCAGCGCCACCAGCACAACAAAAGCCGATGCCAGTGCAAAGCTTGCCCGAAATGCCGGCGAGCTCACGCGAGATTGTCCCGTGGGCCGGTCAAAGGGCGCGTACAGCAGCCCGATGAGGGCCATCACAGGGATATCGATCAGAAAGGTTTTCCCATCCTCCTATGTAGGATTCCCATATACCGGCGACGTGGTTTTCCGTGCCGCCGGGGAATGCAAATCATATCGTGGATTTGTTATCAAAAAATAGAAAGGCAATGTGGAAAAATCAAACCCATTCATCCTATTGGTTAAGCCGCCTGCAGAAAGTTTCGCTGTTTTTCCACGAAATTCTGTGCGGCGCGAGTGGCCATGGCCATGATGGTCACCATCGGATTGACGCGGATCGGCCCGGGGAACACACTGGCATCGGCGATAAACAGATTGCGCAAACCGTGAACGCGGTGATTGACGTCCACCACCGACGTACGGGAAGAATGCCCCATACGGCAGGTACCCATCAAATGCACTGAAAACAGGCTTAACTGCCCCGGCTTCAAGGGATAACGCTCCAGCATGCGCAGGTCATCCGGATGTTCGGCATATTCAAATCCACGGATCGGCAGCAATACTTTTCTGGCACCGGCGTCAAAAAACAGCTCCGCCAATTTCAGAATCCCGAATTTGAACCGTTGGACATCGGCGCGGGTCAGTTTATAGCTTGCGATCGGCAGGCCCTTGGGCGTAAATCGCAACCTGCCCGGATGGGAATCTTCCACCAGCACGCCCCAAACGCTCAGATGGTGGTACTGTTCCATAATGCGGTCCATTTCACGGCCATAAAAAGGCAGCGCCAGCGCCAGAATGCCGGGCGGCAAAAATGTGGTACCGAACGTCAAACCCTGGTCGGCGAACTCATCCACCTGAAAGCCCTGGATAGAGCCCTGCCAGGCGTTCACTTCATCCGGAAAGATCGCCACACATTTGGTATTGGGATGCAGAAACAGAGTCTTTCCCACCCATTTCAATTTCCGGGTAATGCCGCTGCGAAACAGGATGGACGGGCTCTGCATCCCGCCGCCGGCCACAAAAATCCAATCGGCTCGCAAAAAACGGGTCGGACCGCGTTTGCCGGTCAGCGGATCAAGCACGTGATATTCCACTCCGGTCGCCTTCGCTCCGTCAAGCTCGATTTTCTGGACGCGGCAATTGGCAAAGATCTGCGCCCCCGCGCGCTCCGCCCGCGGTAAATAGGTTACCAGAGTGCTTTGTTTTGCGCCGGTGGGACACCCCAGAATGCACATGTTTGTGCCCTGGCACGCATGGATATTTCGCATCACCGGAACGGTATGATAATTTTTCGCACGGGCGGCTTCCAGCATGAGTTTTGAATCTTTGCTGTAAAGGGACTCCGGAACCCGACTCACATGCAATTCCTTTTCCACGCGCTCAAACAGCGGAGCAAGGTTTTCCGGCAAGAACTCATCACTGCCAAGGCCCATAGCCCACCGGTGAAGCACATCCGACGGGGTACGGTAACACACCCCGGCATTGATAACGGTGCTGCCGCCGACACAGCGGCCTTCGGTGTACATGACCGGCGCACGACCGAGAGTGCTGTCGCCGCCGGCATTGCGGTACAGCCGCGGCAGCATGCGTAGCGGGTCATGGGACAATTCAGAGGTAGGGTAGTAACCTCCTTCCTCCAGCACCACCACATCGAAACCGGCTTCCGCCAATTCGGCCGCCACCACGGCGCCGCCGGCTCCGGAGCCGATGACGCATATCTGGCAGCGCTCAGGAGGATCGGGGCTGGAACCGCGAAGGTTGTGAGTCATGAGGAGCCTCTTCCACTAAATTCAATTTCCGTCGGCGCTTCATTACATTGAATTTCACCCAATCGGCCGGGTAATAGCGCATACGGCGGTGCTGCTCGTCCTGGCTGTAATACACCAGCAAAATCAGGCCCCTGATAATGTGAAACCATCGGTAGAGCGGCATCACGGAGGTGCGGTACGTACGATCTGTCCAGTATTGACGGAAAGTCAGTGGGCTACGGTGAAAGCGTTGCGGACGGGATAAGAACAAAATCGGCGAAACATCAAACAGCCACGCTCCCAGATGAAACAGCCACCGGAACAACAACGGCATTTTAATCAAAAATCGATCGATATGATACATCACCCGTCGGCGAAATCGTTGCTCCTGAACGGGGATGGACGGCAGAATGACGGGCAAAAGGGATTCGATCAGACGGCATTCAAACGGCTTTAATATGAGACTGTGCATGTTACCATCACGCATTCCCGGGAAAAATGTTCTCTATGCCCTTATTATCGCCCGGTTTGTCCGTTTTATTTGAACCTTTACATATTTTTTACATTCCGGCTGTGTTCACCGAATGTTTCTCCAGCCGTCACCCCTGACAACGACAAATTGTTATCCCGGTTCCCGGGTTTTGCTCGTTTCGAACCGGGGGATGGGCGAATCATCCCTGCGGGGTTCGCGGAGCGCCCGCGAGGACGCCTTCACACTCGGAGCACCGGTGAGGATGCCTTCGCGTTATGAAAATCAACCTGGCCTTCATAAAATGGATACAAACAATCCAGCCCGGAACATTGCTCCGTGTCCACCCTCCATGAAATTCTCACCGCCCCGAAAACGCAGCACCATCTTCCCGGCGGAAAGCATTTTCGTGGCTGGATGAACAGTTTTCTTGCTGGAACCGATTGAAAATCAACGGCGCCCGTTCCGTTTTTGGGCACTTCCTCATTGATTTTCAATTCATGATTGCGTATTGTTATAATCTGAAATATTTTGAGCGTCACTGTCTTTCTCTCCCCGCTTCCGGCGGGCGTTTGCGGTTGGAAACCGCTATGATGGTGCCATCCGGCGACACGCATTGCAATTACGGCTCTACTGTCGCCGGCCGGCCATATCGACATTGCAAGTCTTTGATCCGATTTAAATAATTCCAGTAAACGACCAATTAAACGATTCGAAGGAACCATGGCGACAACCGATAAACTTCAGCAATTGCGTGAGCGGAAACAACAGGCTCAATTAGGCGGCGGAGAAAAACGGATCGCAGCACAGCACGCCAAAGGCAAACTCACCGCCAGAGAACGCATCGAATTGTTATTGGACCCGGGCAGTTTCGAAGAACTGGACATGCTGGTGATGCACCGCTCGCACGATTTCGGGCTGGATAAACAACGCATTCCCGGCGATGGCGTAGTGACCGGCTACGGCACGATCGACGGCCGGCTGGTGTATGTTTTTTCTCAGGACTTCACCGTGTTTGGAGGCTCGCTTTCTGAAGCGCACGGTCAAAAAATTTGCAAAATCATGGACCTGGCGATGAAAAACGGGGCGCCGGTGATCGGCCTGAATGACTCCGGGGGAGCGCGCATTCAGGAAGGCGTGGTCAGCCTCGGCGCCTACGCGGATATCTTTTTGCGCAACACCCTGGCCTCCGGTGTCATTCCCCAAATCTCCGCCATCTTAGGCCCCTGCGCCGGCGGCGCGGTTTATTCCCCCGCCATCACCGATTTTATCTTCATGGTCAAAAAGACCAGCTACATGTTTGTCACCGGCCCGGATGTCGTAAAAACGGTCACGCATGAGGATGTGAGCTTCGAGGAGCTGGGAGGAGCGGAAACTCACGCCACGAAAAGCGGAGTCGCGCACTTCCTGGAAGAAAATGAGATCGAGTGTCTGAAAAACATCCGGCGGCTTTTAGGCTATTTGCCGCAAAACAATGCCGAAGATCCACCCGTCAAACCCACCGAGGATCCGGCATCACGCACCGAAGAATCGCTGAATCACATCGTGCCGGACAATCCCAATAAGCCGTACGATATTAAAGAGATCATCGTCAAAGTTGTTGATGACGGCGAGTTTATGGAGGTGCATGCCGATTACGCGCAGAATCTGGTGGTCGGATTTGCCAGAATGGACGGCAAGCCGGTGGGGGTCGTTGCCAATCAGCCGGCGGTGCTGGCGGGGGTGCTGGACATCAACTCGTCCATCAAAGGCGCCCGGTTCGTGCGCTTTTGCGATGCGTTCAACATCCCGTTGCTCACGTTTGTGGATGTGCCCGGCTTCCTGCCCGGCACCGACCAGGAATGGGGAGGTATTATCAAACACGGCGCCAAACTGCTGTACGCCTATTGTGAAGCCACCGTCCCCAAACTGACCGTCATCACGCGCAAAGCCTATGGCGGCGCATACGATGTGATGAGTTCCAAACATATCCGGGGGGACATCAATTTTGCCTGGCCGTCTGCCGAGATTGCGGTGATGGGGCCGAAAGGCGCGGTGGAAATTATCTTCAAAAAAGACATCGAAGCTGCAGACGACCCGCAGGCGGCTCTGGCCGAAAAAGAACGGCAATATCGTGAGAAATTTGCCAATCCGTATATTGCCGCCGAACGCGGTTATATCGATGATGTGATCGAGCCGGCCGAAACGCGGCCGAAACTCATCCGCGCTTTGAACATGCTGGAGAACAAAGTCGATTCCAATCCACGCAAAAAGCACGGTAACATACCGCTTTAGCGGACAACTGTCGATTTGGGGAGCCCGTCATGCATTATACGGTAGAACACAAAAACGATGTGAGTATTCTGCGCGTGCACCACGAACGGCTGGATACCGAGGTCGCCCATGATTTGAAAATGGAACTGCTCAAATTGGTGTCCGGCAAAAATAAAGGCATTTTGTTGGATTTGAAGCAAGTTCATTACGCAGATTCGACCGGTCTCGGCGCCATTTTGTTCGGCATCCGCCAGGGCCGGGAACAGGGCCGCGATTTGAAACTGGTTCATCTCAACGAACGCGTGTTGAATCTGATTCGGATCGCCAAACTGGATGATGTCATCGAATCGTTTGATAACGAAGACGAGGCTCTGGCGAGTTTTCAGCAAGCGGCCGGATAGCGGTTTGCCAGGCCCCCGGAGATTGCTCTTTTTGCGCACTCTCCCGGGCTCTGTTTCATAAATGCCGGTTCCGATTGGCCTATCGGGGCGGCGTGTAAAAACCCGGGTTGCGAGGCCACCATCCGTCACGGAGGCGGTGCTTCTCTCCATCAGCGGGGTCGGCCGGGAGCGTCATGCAAAAAAGGTCTGGCTCAGAAACGCCGTCCTCTTCCGGGGATGGAGGTTTCGGCCGTCTCGAAAATGATACCAGAGCATCAGGGTTGACAGTAACACTTTGCTGATACAGGAAAGGCAATAGACGTATGAAACACATCAACAAAGTTCTCATCGCCAACCGCGGAGAGATTGCCGTGCGCATCATGCGCACCTGCCGGGAAATGGGCATCGAAACGGTGGCTGTCTATTCGGAAGCCGACCGAACGGCTTATCACGTGCGCATGGCGGATGAAGCCTATTATCTGGGACCGCCTGCGGCCTCGGAGAGTTATCTTCAGCAGGACCGCATCATCGATATCGCCAAACGCGCCGGTGCGCAGGCGATTCATCCGGGCTATGGCTTTCTTGCGGAAAATCCCGCCTTTGCCGAAAAGGTCAATGCCGCCGGTATGATTTTCATCGGTCCGCCGCCCGAGGCGATGCGAATTATGGGCGACAAAACCGCCGCGCGCGACACCATGAAAAAAGCGGGTGTTCCTATCGTACCGGGCAGTCCGGCACCGCTTTCTGATGTCCGGGAAGCCGTTCAGGTCGCCCGGTCGATCGGCTTCCCGGTTTTGCTCAAAGCAGCGGCCGGTGGAGGCGGCAAAGGCATGCGCGTGGTTTCATCCGCGGAGGAAATGGAATCCGCATTCCGAGCGGCGTCATCGGAGGCGCAATCCGCGTTCGGCGACGGCCGTGTTTATATCGAAAAATATCTTCAGGGACCGCGTCACATCGAGTTTCAGGTCTTTGCCGATGAGCACGGCAATGTGGTGCATCTATGCGAGCGCGAGTGTTCCATTCAGCGACGGCATCAAAAAATCATCGAAGAGTCGCCCTCTCCGCTCATGACCCCGGAATTGCGCGCCCAAATGGGCGAAGCGGCTGTTAAAGCCGCCCAGGCATGCGGGTATGTCAACGCCGGTACAATCGAATTTTTGGTCGATCAGGACCGGCATTTTTATTTTTTGGAGATGAACACGCGCTTGCAAGTCGAGCATCCGGTCACAGAAATGGTGGTGGGAATGGATTTGGTGCGGCTGCAATTGCACGTCGCCATGGGGCAGCCTTTACCGTTCACCCAGGACGACGTCCGACTGCAGGGACATGCCATTGAATGCCGTGTCTATGCCGAAGACCCGCGGAACAACTTTTTGCCATCCATCGGCAAGGTCGAATTTTTGCAAAACCCGGACGGGCCCGGGGTCCGGGTGGATTCCGGCGTAACCTCCGGTGATGAAATTTCGCTGTATTACGATCCGATGATCGCCAAACTGATTGTGCACGGCGAGAACCGCCTTCAGGCCATCGAACGCATGCTCCGGGCATTGGAAGAATACCGGGTTTTCGGGGTAAAAACCACCATTCCCTTCTGTACCTGGGTCATGCGCAACGACCGGTTCCGTTCCGGAGATTTTGACACCCATTTTGTACCGAATGAATTTTTGCCCCGGCTGGACGAACTTTCATCCGATTTGACGGAAGATGAAAAAATCGCCGCCGCCGCGGCCATGGCATTTTTTCAGGAGAACGGGCAGGCCGCTCCGGTTTCGCAAGCTGTACAAGCGGCGAACCACCGTCCGGCTTCGGCATGGCGTTTGCGCGGCTGGAAACAACTACAGCGGCTGTAACTCTGTCACAGCGAACTCCCGACGCCACCGCTGCTGATTCACGGAGGAATCCATCCATGCCCTTGCAATACGACCAAATTCGCCAGCAAGTGAATCGCATTTTGGTGATCAAACTGCGGGCCATCGGCGACGTGATTCTGGCCACACCGGTTATCGAGAATCTGCGTCGCGCTTTTCCGGATGCACAGATCGACTTCCTCACAGAACCGCCCGCCGCGCCGCTGCTGAAACATCATCCCGACCTCGATGACGTCCTGGTGTTCGAACGAAATTATGTGGACTCCAAATCCGGCTTAGCCTGGCTGCGTGAGAACCTCGCTTTTTTCCGCGAACTTTACCGGCGGAAATACGATCTGGTATTCGATTTGTTTGGCAATCCGCGATCGGCTCAGTTTGCGTGGGCAACACGCGCCCGCTATCGCATCGGCTATGCTTTCCGTGGCCGGCAATACGCTTACAATTATCGCATCCCTCCCCGCGGAGATCGCGTCCATGAGGTGCAATTCAATCTGGATGCCCTGCAGGCACTCGGCATCCCGGTGCATACCCGAGACCCGCGCATCGAACTCAGCGACATTGAAGAGGCTTTTGCGGAGCGGTACTGGCAGGAGTCAGGCCTGACCGGTTCTCTGGTGATCGGCATGAATAGTTCCGGGGGCTGGTACACCAAACGCTGGCCGCTGCACCGTTTTGCCGAGCTGGGAGACCGCCTTACCGAACAGCTTTCATGCCGGATTTTGCTGCTGTGGGGACCGGGCGAACTGCAGGACGTGCAGGAAATCGCCCGCAGTATGAAACATCAACCCATCATCGCCCCACAGACTGACCTCCTGCAACTGGCGGCGATCTTGAAACGGCTGCACCTGCTCATCAGTAACGACAGCGGACCGATGCATTTGGCGGCGGCCATGGGAACGCCGGTGGTGGCGATCTTCGGTCCCACTCGTCCGGATTTGCAGGGGCCGTGGGGTCAGGGGCACCGGGTCGCTCGCCTCGAGGGCTTATCCTGCCTGGGCTGTAACCAAACGACCTGTCCCATTCAAACACTGGATTGCATGAACCGGCTGGAAGTGGATCCGGTTCTCCAAAATGCGGTAGAGGTGCTGGAGCTTCAGGGGCTGAATTCATGAACCAGGGAACGTCTCGCCGGCGGCCGCTGTCGGTGATTATCATCGTGCAAAATGAAGAGCGCCACATCCGCGAATGTTTGGCATCCGTTAGCTGGGCGGATGAAATCGTGGTGGTCGATGGCGGGAGTACGGACCGGACGGTCGAGCTGGCGCGTGAATTCACCGATCGGGTGTTTCACAATCCGTGGCCCGGCTATGCCGCCCAAAAGCGTTATGCGTTGCAAAAGGCGAGTCATTCCTGGGTTCTGAGTATCGACGCAGACGAGCGGGTGACGCCCGAACTCCGGGATGAAATACGGAGTATCCTGAGCCGGGATGATCTTCCCTATGCCGGTTTTCGTATTCCGCGGCTGAGCACCTTTCTTGGCAAATTTATCTACCACAGCGGATGGTATCCGGGATACCAATTACGGTTGTTTCAGCGCAATCGAACCCGGGTCACGGAAAGGTGGGTGCATGAAGGTTTTGAGGTGGACGGCCCCATTGGGACTTTGCAGCATCATCTGTTGCACTATACCCACCAGAATCTGAAGGAAAGTTTTGATCGGCTGAATCGGTATTCGAGTCTGGAGGCGCTGGATCGGCTCGGTGGCAAGCGTGTTCGCTGGTATCATATCCTATTGCATCCCATCGCCGCATTTTTCAACAAATATATCGGCCTTCGGGGCTACCGGGACGGCATGCATGGCTTTTTATTGGCTCTGGTTACGGCGATGGTCAAAATGGCGCTGTATATGAAAATCTGGGAATTGCAGAACCGTTCTGACACGACCGGGTCGACCGAAAACGCCGCACCCGACGCTGCTCCCCCTTCCAACTGATGCGTTCCACCGCCCCGGTGTGGGGTAAAAGCATGTTTCGCGTTTCACGTTTTCCTAAAAAAAATATTGCAGACTGGCGAAATAGGTGTTATGCAATGCTCCCAGCTCACTCCCCGATTCCCCGGCAAACAGGTAGCCGCTTACCAGCAATTCCAGATTCTGGGCGAGAGAATAGGAAACCGCCGGTCCCCACAGCGCGCTCTTATCATTCAAATTGGCAATGGCATAGAATTGCAATTTGAGCAAGGGCGTCACATCTTTGCTGAGAAGGGCGGCGGTATAATGCCGTGCCAGCCCGAAAGTCTCCCCGCTGAGCAGCGCCAGCAGGTTGTAATCATTTTTGTTGGCCGTCCCCCGGCCGTTGAAATAATACTCCACCAGTACGTAAATGCCGTTGGAAAAATTATAATCCGCATTGGCGACAAATCGCCAATAAACGGCGCGGTTGCTCTGCCGGACATAAGCCCACTCGGCGCGAACAGCCGCCCCGCCGAGATACGCGGCAACATCGCCGCCCCAGACCCAGCGTCCCCCGAATCGGCCGGCCATCATGGATACATCCACTCCGCTCACATTCGTATGGCCGCGAACTCCCGTACGCGACGGCAAACCGGTTTTCCCCGGCGCGACTGCGACTTCGACACGGGATAACGCACCGAGAGGCACAGCCACGTAGATTGCATCCACGCCGTCTTTTTCTTCCCGTTCCACGGCAAATGGATTGTATGGATTGAGCAGATCGGTGGGATTCCATGCAAAGCCGGTGCCCCAGGCGATTCGCTGACGCCCTGCGGTGATTTGAATGTCGCCGACGAACAGGGTGGCAAACAGCCGAAACAGACGCTGTTGCACTTGAAGACGGGATTCGGAGATCACGTCCCAATCGAGATCAAAATACATTTGTGGGCGCAGAAGCTGAGCGAAACGGTAATCCAATGTTTCCAGAAAGTTACCGGCATGAAGTTCCGTGTCGAGCCAACCTTCAAATTGAAATTGGCTCCCCATGAAAATCTGCCCTTTGAGCCGGAAGCGTGACAGGTCATAAAAATACGGTCGGGGGGTAAACAGCGATTGACTCCGGATGGCCAGCGTTTTGGCGTAGCCGGAAAATTGCATGGCAATAGCGCCGGCTGCCCGGGCATTTTCTCTGCTGAACAAGCAGATAAAGCCGAACAGCAGCAGTGCCGTGCCTGTCCGCCAGATTCGCCTCACCGCTGCCGGTCCTCCACAATTTTACCGTCACGAATCAGGATGAGCCGTCGGGCGCGCTCCATCACCATTTGATCATGGGTGGAAAATAAAAACGTGATCCCGCGGCTTTCGTTCATTTCACGCATTTTATCCAGCAACAACCCACCGGTTTTCGAATCCAGGTTGGCTGTGGGTTCGTCGGCAAGAATGATTCGCGGTCGGGCGACCGTGGCTCGGGCCACCGCCACTCGTTGCTGCTGGCCTCCGGATAGCTCGGACGGCCGCCGGTGCATCATGTCGTCACTGATGCCCAGTTCCGCCAGTTCCTGCCGTGCCCGTTCGATCCGCTCTTCTTCCGGAACGCCCTGCAGCAGCAAAATAAACTCCACATTTTCCAGGGCGCTCAGCACGGGAATCAAATTATAGGCTTGAAAGATAAATCCGAGATTTCGCAACCGGAATTCAGCCAGTGCATTGCCATCCAGTTCGTTCAAATCCTGTCCCGCAACACGAACCGAACCGGACGTCGGTTTATCCAATCCACCGATCAGGTTGAGCAGGGTGGTCTTTCCCGATCCAGAGGGGCCGGCAATCGCCGTAAATTCCCCTTCCCCGATCTGCAGGTCAATCCCATCCAGTGCCCGAACCGGCACCTGATTTTGATCTTCATACACTTTGACCAGATTTTCCACTTGAACAATGTCCATAGTAATACCCGCAATTAAACAAAATTCAATGCATCGACGACATGAAACCGGCTTGCTTTATAGGCTGGATACAGCACGGCAATCCAGGTGAGGCTTACGATGACACCGAGTCCGATCAGCAGGTCTGACATCAGAATTTCCGGATAAATGACGGTGCTGATACCAAGTTTCCCCAGGGCATCGGAGGTGGCGCTGAGATCAAGCCCATGGCGGCGCCAGTATCCAAAAATCAAATAGGATAGGACAATCCCGACGGTCGAGCCGATCAGGGTCAAAAACAGCGTTTCCCAATAGAGCATCCTCCGGATGCGTTTGGGCAACACTCCCATGGCCATCATCACCCCAAACTCGCGGATGCGCTCGTAAATCACCATGAGGAACGAATTGACAATAGTAAACGCCACCGCCGTCACGATGATAAGCAGAAAAAGAAAAATAAAATATTCATACACTTCCAGCGACAGCACCAGAACCGGGTTGCGTTCGCGCCAGGTCTGGATTTTAAAATCACCCGGGGGCAGCGTCTCCCGTAGCCGTTCCACAGTTTGTTGCAAATCATAACCTTGCTGGAGGTGGATCGAGAAGGCCGTGATCTCATCCTGATACCCGATGAGCTTCTGCGCATCGTCGAGCCGGATAAACACAAAAGCACGGTCAAAATCTGTACTGACCGTTCGAAAAATCCCGACCACCCGGAACGCCCCGCTGGCGATGTTTTGGTCCAGTGCGCTGGCCATGAGAATGATTTTCTCCCCCAGCCGAACGTTCAACCGTTCAGCCAATTCTTCCCCGATCACTGCCGCATTGGCCGTTTCGGATTCAAAATAGTCTCCGGCGATGATCTTTTCGGATACAATGGTTACCTGCCGCTCTTTTTGAGGATCGATCCCGTTGATCACCACTCCGCCGGAGGCCTCGCTGCTGCTGGCCATGCCCTTGAATGTGACCAGTGGAGCAAAGTGAATTCCCGGCACCCGGGCGAGGGCTTCGGCCATGCGATCCGGGTGGCTCAGCCGCAATTGGATGTTCGGCTTGGTATCATAGCCTTCGGGGATGATCTGAATATGCCCCCCATAATAGCGAATGGCGGAATTGACCATCTCATACATAAATCCGCGCGTGAAGCTGGTCGTTCCCACATATCCAATAACCGCCACGACAACGGTGGTTATGAGCACCCAGCTCCGCCGGGGATTACGCCAGATGTTGCGCCAGGCAATCTTCAGGGTCGTTTTCATGGGAGATCACCGACTGGTGTCGTTTTTAGTTTAAAGCATATGCTGTATGCGCAAACGTTACGCATTCCTTACCTATGGAAAGGGTACGTTTTCTTGATTGAATTTTCTCTATCGGCCTTTCTGAAAAAGGCACATCCGTGTGATGAAGGTCAACTCGAGTAGCAACTCATGCGTCTGCGGTTTGCAGAGGCTCTGAACCTGTCGCAAGGTTTCCACACTGCGCCAAACTTCAATCTGACCGGCGGATCGGTGAATCCCAAATTTTTCCTGCTAACCCGAAGGCGGCCGGTAAAAGAATTCCCTGCCAGCCCGGTGCCGCCGTCCGAATCATTTTTAACTATCCCGAGGCCTCTGGCCGAAGGTGGGTGGAGCGCTCGGCAGGGACGCCTCGCGTTAGACCCCAGGCAAACATGGCTTCTCGCCCTGATAATCAACCTGTACTTCACCGGACGGATATAAAAAGGCAAACCCACGATTCAGTTGAAAATAAACCGCTGCAGCTTGTGCCTGTTGTAGCGGCCTCAAAAAGGTCGCCTCAGCTCCGCATCATGCCGAACCGTCCACAGCACACGGAGAAACGGTATCAAAGCTGTCCTTTCCGCAGCGCATCCACCGGCCGCAGGCGACTGGCTGTCCAGATCGGATAAATGACCGACAGCACAGCAATAACAGAAATTGCCACCAGCGGCTCGATAAACACGCGGACTCGATCGGTGAAATAAAAATCCGTATAAAATCCCCAGGCTTCCATCGCCTTTTTCAGCTCGCTACTGAGTGGAATCGGGTAATCCTTGATCAGTTGGATAAAAAGAAATGTAAGCAGCAGGCCCGTGGAGACGGCGAGACTAATTTTCATACCGGTTTCCAATAGCAGCATCAGCGAAATTTGCCGCGGTTTCACGCCCAACGACTGCAGGATGCCAAATTCCTTGATCCGCTCCATAATCGCCATTAACGTCGTATTCATGATTTCGAACCCGACGATGAGCAGCAGGAATAAGAGAAAAATCGCACCGCTGATGTTATCGAGTGCAATGAGCTGCAACAATTCCGGCATCAGCGTTTGCCAGGGCAGCACACGCAGCTCTTCCCCGTCCATGGCGATGTGCATTCGGCTGGCGTAATCTTCGGTGCGGCGGAAATCACGGGTGGCAAGCACGATCTGGGTGATGCGGCCGTACAGGGAAAACAGATCCTGCGCGTTATGCAACGGCATCACCATCAGGGCACGGTCGAGTTCCTGATTACCGCTTCGAATCAGTCCCTTCACCACATACATATCCGCGCCCAACTGGTTCCGGAATCCCTGGGTCAGCACGACCACCGTATCTCCGGGCGTCACGTTTAAATTATCCGCCAATCCTTTCCCCAGAAGCACACGGCGGTCGTCGCCGTCGTCGAGGGTTTCACCGGCTGCAAGCTGGGTCATAAAATAGGTCACCTGTTTTTCTCGTCCCGGCTCGACCCCGATAATCATCGCACCGGCGCTGGTAGTTGCGGACCCGACAAGCCCATAACTGGTGATTCGGCGAGCGTATGCTTCCACAAAATCGTATTCATCCATCAGCCGATCCCACGGGTACAAATTTTCAGGAAAGGAATAGGCCAGGGTCTGGTGTTCAAAAAAGCCTTTTTTCTGAAGCTGCATTTCTCCGGTCATCAGCCGTACCGCGTAGGATTCCAGCGTATCATAAGTGCCGTATTGTAGCGACCGGGTGACGCCGGTAATCAAAATGGCGAACATAATCGCCGTCATCGTGATCAGGCTGCGCCGGCGGTTTCGCCAGATGTTCCGCCAGGCAATTTTCACGAATTTCTTCATCGCAATGACCGCGCACGCTTTAGAAAGGTCATGGTAAAAACCGACCGGGGAATGGGACGATCAAAAACCACATTTTCCAGCACCAGAACCGTCCGGTTGCCGGGCTTTTTTTCATTCAACAATTCCATGCGGGTCGGAATCACCCGTCCGCCCATCCGTTTAATGTCTTTGAACAGCATGATTCGGATGCGCTCTCCGCGTTCATTATAATATTCCGCCCGCAAGGGCACGTAGTCTTTTTTACGGATCCATTCAACGATTTTTCCCCATACCACCGCCGACTCCGCCTTTGGAGTCAGTTCAAGTTTATAAGCGGGCTCCCCTTCGAGGACTTCCTCTCCCAATAATTGATGGCGGTAATCTTCAACTACATTCGATTCTTTGACCAGATCATCATTGGTGAAATCAGACCCCATCCAGGATTGCAGCATCATGGAAGGCGGAATCTTAATAATGCGATTGATTCGCGGGATATAATTCCACATCTCGTTTTTGATTTTCAGGAAGGTGATGCCGCGTTCTTTGGCCGGCTCCAGAATGAGGATAAAGGATTTTTCTGTTCCTTCCGACCAGAATTTAAACCGCATGGTGCGTTGCCATTCCGGCCGGATAACCATCATTTTATAAGTCCCTTGCTGGGTCTTTCCGCGCAGCAATTCATCGGCACGGCGAATAATTTCGGTTGCCCGGTCATCGGGCTGTGCAATGACTCCGGATCCCAAAATCAAAACAAGCCAGAATGCCATTGAAAGCGCTTTCACGGCGATCCTCCTTTTGCCTTTGCAATTAGGTCGCCCCTTCGTTCAGTGCCGCCAGGCCGCGAATGAGCGTATCCACAATATCCTCCGCCATTTCAGACAAATCAAATGCTTCGGGATCGATGATCCATTGCAGGAAGGTTCCTTCGACCACGGCAATCAGAATAGAAGAAACGTGTTTGCCGATGTCTCGGCGGATTTGCCCTGCCGCCTGTGCTTCATCCAGCAACCGCTTTGCCAGGGAACGGTAATCGGCATACAATTTTTTAAAATCCATATCCGTGACGCTGTCGTTATGAGTGCTTTCAATCCAGAAGTCAAAAAAGACCCGCATGACACTCGGATCCTGCGCATAGATGGAAATGGTCTGCAGAATGATTTGCCGAATCTTCTCAAGGGGCGACACGGAACCGGCAAGAATATCGTCCACCACACGCCGGCTTCTTTGAACGTACTGGTTGTAGGCGGTTAACAGAATATCTTCCTTGCTGCGGAAGTATTCATAAATGGTCCCCTTCCCGATATCGGCTTCCCGGGCGATATCAATCATTTTGGTATAATTGTACCCCTTTCGGGCAAATACTTTCAGCGCCGCTTGTAAAATATCATCCCGCTTGGCGGCTTTATCGACGATCTTCGGCATGGCAGATGAAGGTTCAAGAATGTGACATGGCTGTTTTTGACCGACCAGTAGGTCAATTATATAAAATTGCTGAGAAAAATACAACTTTTTTCGCCTTTGGAGAATAAAACGGAAGGGCATCCACAATTTTGCACGTAAAGATGGTGCAATTGCCTGAAATTGGAGCGATTCCGTGATACAACTTTGCGCAAATGATCTATCGAAACCATGCCGCCGTTGTTGGATTTGCCACAGAAAATACTCAGCCGGGATATCCGCAATTGAGACTATTCGTATTTCATCATCATGACTTCGTCACTGAAATACCACGATCAACACAAATGGTTTAAACCCAATCATTCCCTCTGTATTCGTTGTGTGCTTTGAGGTTGAAAAAACGCTTTCTCCAATTATGTCGCCCCGCTCTTTTCAAACCGGTTTTTCATTATTCAATCTTCCGTTTCTGATAATTAAAATTTGGAAATTTTAAAATATTTGATTATATTTAATGATATACCTGGCGCCGCCGTCTGATTTCGATCGTCCCTGCTCATTATCCATCCCGGGGTAAACCACGGGATGCTAACCTCTTCAGGGCGAATAACCATCGGCTCGCCAAAAACACAATCCAATCCCTGCAGTTTTGCTGCGGTTGATCATCGTAAACGGTATCTTTAAATATATAAATTTCCGTCCCGAATTGATCCTCACACCAAATTAAAAAGGAGTTTTTTGGATGCCGCGTCTCAATCCCATTTATCCGTTTGATTGGGATGGGGTGGATGATTTTCAATATCCAAAAGATGCGCAGGGAATTCCGCAGGTTTGGATTGATGAACGATGGGGCTTGCAGTATAATCCCATCACGATCGCGCAGTACGGCCTGCACCATCTTCGTATGCATTTCAAGAATAAGGATGCTTCGGCATTGCAAATCGCTCAAACCGCCGGCAACTGGCTGTTACAAAACGCGCGTCCCTGGAAACACGATGCACTCGCCTGGATTTTCCAGTATGATCTTGCATTTTATGGCCCCCGGGCTCCATGGATCTCCGCGATGGCGCAGGGTGAGGCGATTTCTCTGCTGTTGCGCCTTCACGAAATCCAGCCCGACCCCCGCATTTTAGACCTCGTCCGCCGGGCGGTCATTCCCTTTCAGCATGAGGTGAAAGCCGGAGGCGTGCGTTCATCGTTTCCGGATGGCTCCCCCATCTTCGAAGAATTTCCCACGGATCCGCCGTCACAGGTGTTGAATGGTCACATCTTTTCATTAATTGGCCTGCACGATTATCTCGCCTTTTTTCCGGATGACGCCATCCAGAATTTATGGCAACAGGCGATCAGTGGTCTTAAACGCAATTTATACCGATATGATCTGGGCTACTGGAATTTGTATGATCTCCATCCGACGCACCGCCTGGCTTCACCGATGTACGTACTCGTGCATATCCGGCTGCTTCGGATTCTTTCGGATTTGACCGGCTCGGCTTTTTTTGCGGAAAGGGCCGATAAATGGCGAGGCTATTTAACTTCGAGATGGTGCCGGGCCCGCTGGTTGGTAGGCAAAACGATTGAGAAAATCCGATTGCGCGGTTATCGCCAGCACCCATCATAGATGATACAACATCCAATAAACCACCACACCGCTGACGGAAACGAACATCCAAACCGGCCATATCCACCTCACCAGCCGCCGATGCTTCTCAAACCGCGCATGCCAGGCATGCCATACGGCGATAAGGATGAACGGCGTCATGACTGCGGCTAAAATGATGTGGGGAATCAAAACGGCAAAATAGACGGGACGCGTCCAATCGTAATGTGGATACTTAACGGAGCCGACCTGGCTGTGGTAGATGAGATAGGATGTCAGAAATAAGGCCGAGGTAACCAGCGCCGCAATCATCCATTTGCGGTGCTGTTCCCGACGCCCTTTTTTGATTTGTATATATCCAAGGCTCAGGAAGACCGCACTAATGCTGTTGAGAACGGCATTCAGAGTCGGTAAGTCTTGAACATTCATGGCATTTGGGCGAGCAGTTGTCGGATATGCGTTTTGAGTTTGTGCATGCTGATGTTGTCATACGGATCATAATAGCCGCGGATGCGCGCACGTTCATCGATGAGAATGAGTTTCGTGCTGTGCATGCCGGGAAATTCCCCGCTCAACTTGAATCCCTCTTCTGACAACCTTTTCACGTCTTCAATCGGTCCACGCAAAAACAGCCACCGCAAATCGGTCACCCCCAGTTTTTCGGCATAGCGTCGCAAAACCTCGGGGGTATCGTAATCCGGATCCACCGAAATAGAGATGAACTGCACCCGGTCGCTGCTGCGGAACAAATTGTAAAGCTGCAGCATCTTGCCGCTCATCACCGGACAGGCGGATTTACAGCGCGTGAAAATGAAATCCAGAACGGTGATTTTTCCCTGAAGGGCCTGATCTGTCACCTCACCTCCGCGGCACTCAGAAAACGTAAATGACGGCACCGCGCCGAGAACAGGCAACTCGTGGCGTACATCCTTCTGCCGGGAGATCATATACAGCGCCCCGGCCGCAGCAACGACCGAAAGCAAGCCCAGCCACAATAAAATGCGAAATAGCCGCTTTTCACGACTCATGGTTTTCACCTGTTTTAGCCCATTTTTCAGAACCATGTGATCTACATTTGCGGAGCCGAAAGAGGCTCCCTTCCAGAACACGCCGGTGTTAAATCTAAAATATCGTGAGACTGTACATAAAAAGAAACCCATTCCATAACACGGATGGATACGGAATGGGTATCACAGGCATGAAGTCTTGTCGTTTTACTGCTGACCGCCTGTCTGATCCGTCGGCGGCGCGGACTCTTGATAAATCACGGCTTTGGGGTTTATGGGCTTGGCGACTTCATCGTAAATCATATCACGTTTCATGGTATCGAACATCGTGAGGATGATGAAAACGCCAAGAAACATCAATCCGGATAGAAACACCGCCATAAAAAGCTTGTTATCATAAAGTAAATGCATGAAAAACAGGGCAACCAGCATGGCTTTAAAAGTCGCGATACCGATCGCCACAACCAGATTAAAAGGGCCGAGATTGACATAAGAAACGGCCACCGTAATCACGGTCAATACCAACAAGGCAGCACCGACCGCCAGATAAACCATTAAAGGAATCACATGCTCTTGATGGTCTTTTTTGCTCATGATTTCACCCTACGAGATACAGTAAAGGAAATAGATAAATCCAGATCATATCGACAAGGTGCCAGTAGAGTCCGGCATTTTCAACCGGCGTATAATATTCCGAGTTAAAATGTCCTTTGATCGTTCGAATCAATACCCAACCGATGACAATCATTCCTGCGAGGACGTGTAATCCGTGCAGGCCGGTCATGGTAAAGTAAATGGTGAAGAAAATATGCGGGTTAGTACCTTCAATTCCGGTATAGGTGTAAAATTTACCCGGCAACATTCCGAGATGAATTTTGTGGCTGTACTCGAAATATTTGATCACCAGAAATGTCGCGGCGAACAGCAAAGTAACCGTCAAAAAGATAATGGACTGTTTGCGCTTATTATGCTGAATGGCATGAATTGCCAGAGCGACTGTCACGGAGCTGAGAATCAGCACCACGGTGTTCACAGCGCCGAGAACGACATCCAGATGCTTATGGGCGTTATAGAACATATCTGGGTACCACGCCCGGTAAATTGCATAAGCGCAAAACAATCCACCGAAAAGCAAAATTTCTGTCAGCAGAAAAACCCACATGCCCAACTTTGCCGACTCTTTTTGCTGCTCGGCGTCGGTGAAGTGTTCGGCAAGATAGGCCGGTCGATCAGTGGCTACGTCCATGATTCTTCCCAAAGGTTTTCAATCGGTTACTGTCAAATTTAGCCGTGTTATTGGATTTATAAATGCCCTCAGGCGGTTTCCAATTCCTTTTCCAGGTCGGGCGTGACCTTGATTTTATCGTAATCATAGGGCCCATGCGTCCACACCGGAACTTCATGGAAGTTATGCGGGTCCGGTGGGGATGTGGTTTGCCATTCGAGGGTCAGCCCGCCCCACGGGTTATTGCCGGCCGGTTTCCCCTTGAAGATCGAATGGATCAGGTAAACGGCCATGATGGTAAACGCAAAGCCCAGCAAATAGGCGCCATAGGTCGATAGTTCATGCATGCCTTGGAATTGCGGCAGGTAATCATAGTAACGCCGCGGCATACCATGTGCGCCCATGATGAATTGCGGTATAAAGGTTAAATTAAAGCCGATGAAAACCAGTACCGCGGTGATTTTGGCGATTCTTTCATTATACATTCTGCCCCAGATCTTGGGCCACCAGTGATGCAATCCGGCAAAAAAGGCAATGACCGTGCCGCCCATCATGGTATAATGAAAGTGAGCGACGACGAAATAGGTGTCATGCAGGTGAACATCCACCGACAGCGCGCCCAGGAAAATGCCGGTCAATCCTCCGATAGAAAAGAGAATAAGGAACGCAAAAGTGTACAACATGGGCGTGGTAAATCGGACGGCTCCTTTGTACAGGGTTGCCACCCAGTTGAAGACTTTAATTCCAGACGGCACGCCCACGAAAAAGGTCAAAAACGAGAAGATCATGCCCGCCAGCTCCGACTGCCCGCTAACGAACATGTGATGACCCCAGACCAGGAAGCTGATAAAGGCGATAGCCAGACTGGAATAGGCGATCACTTTGTAGCCGAAGATCTTCTTGTGGGAATGAACCGAGATCAATTCGCTGATGATCGCCATGCCCGGGAGGATCATGATATAAACCGCCGGGTGCGAGTAGAACCAGAAGAAGTGCTGAAACAGCACCGGATCGCCGCCGAGAGCAGGATTAAAAATGCCGATACCGGCGACGCGTTCGAGGATCAGCAGTAACAGGGTGATGCCCAGCACCGGAGTGGCCACCACCTGGATGATCGAAGTTGCGTACAATCCCCAAACGAACAGCGGCATTTTGAACCAGGTCATTCCCGGGGCGCGTAGTTTGTGGATGGTGACTAAAAAATTTAATCCAGTAAATATCGACGAAAAGCCGAGAATAAAGGCGCCGGTCGTTAGAGATATCACGGCGGTGTTGGTCTCAATACTGTAAGGCGTATAAAATGTCCAACCCGTGTCTGCAGCGCCGGCGATCATGGAATAAACCGCAAACATGGCGCCGAAAACATAGATGTACCAGCTCGCCAGATTCAGCCGCGGGAAGGCGACGTCTTTGGCGCCCAGCATCAGCGGCAGGATCAGGTTACCCAGCGACGCCGGAATGGATGGGATGATAAACAGGAAAATCATGATGGCGCCGTGCAGGGTAAAAAGCTGATTATAGGTGTCGGCACTCACAATGTCCTTACCCGGGCTGAAAAGCTCCAACCGAATCATGAGCGCAAAAATTCCGCCCACCAAAAAGAAAAACATGATGGCGAACAGATACATCAGGCCGATCCGTTTGTGGTCCAGGGTAAACAACCACGACTTCAGGCCTTTAGGATAGGTCAGATAATTTTTTTCCGGAATTATATTCATGGTAAGCCTCTCTTTCCGTTACTCTTTCAGAGATTTGATAAAAGCGATTAATGCATCCACTTCCTGGGGCTTCAGGATGCCCTGATAAGGCGGCATCACCGGTTGAAAGCCGGCAACGATCTTCGCCTGTGGATTCA
Organism: Candidatus Zhuqueibacterota bacterium; assembly: GCA_015491485.1. Taxonomy (GTDB): domain Bacteria; phylum Zhuqueibacterota; class Zhuqueibacteria; order Zhuqueibacterales; family Geothermadaptataceae; genus Hydrothermovivens. Next base: position 15,842 of record WFVT01000284.1, on the reverse strand, counting down.
GGATGGATTCACGAATATAATTCTCGTCAACAATCACGGTTTCTCCGCTGGTGAGTTGTACTTCGTGGCCGAAAATGCCTTTGAAGCTCGGGCCGATTTTCGTCGTTCCGTCCAAGGAGTGGCAGGGCATGCAGCCTTTGTTTTCGTACAGTTGGCGTCCGAATTCTTCCAAGGTCAACCCCTGTCCCAACTGCGAATTTTCATTGACCCAGTTTTCATAGTCACCCTGCGACAGGACCCGGACTTTACCCAGCATCTTTGAATGTTCTGTACCACAGTATTCGGTGCAGTAAAGCTGGTATTCGCCAAGCTCGTCAGCCTGAAACCAGGCGATGGTATAGCGGTTGGGGACGGCATCCATTTTGAGGCGAAAGTCCGGAACGAACAGGCTGTGAATCACATCCCGGGATGAGATGAGCAGTTTAATCGGCTTACCGGCAGGGACCACCAGCTCACCCACCGAGTTGATCCCTTCCTGATAGTCGAAACTCCAGAACCACTTTTGAGCGGTGACGCGAATTTCAATCGCATCTTTGGGCACAACACGCATTTTCATGTAACCGCGAAATCCCCACACAAAGACCACCAGAATCAGCAAGGTGGGAATGATCGTCCAGGTGAGTTCCAATTTGGTGTTGTGGGAGATCCCCGCGGTCAGCTCCGTTTTTCCGCGTTTTTTGTAGCGAATACTCAGGTAGATGAGCCCGAAGACCACCAGGGCAAAAATAACGACGGATGTCCATAAAATGAAGTAGAACAATCCGTCCACGTCGGCAGCATAGGTTGAAGCTGCTCTCGGTAACCAAAATGTTCCCGAATTTTCCATGCTCGCTTACACCTTACCTTGCATTAAATCATCTATTTGAATTTATCTTTCTTCCAGAGAATCCCCAGAAGAATTCCCAAAACGATCACGGTCAGCACACCACCCAGGCGCATCAAATTGGTTGCAAACAGGGTGTAACTCTGCGAATCCGGATCGTAATGGTAGCAAAACAGAATGATTTTGTCCAGCGTATTTCCGATTTTTCCTTCACCGGCTTCCAGAAGCGCCAGACGCAGATCGCGTTCCTTGAATTCGATACCGTACAAATACCGCGAGATTTTGCCGTTTTCGGTCAGAAGAAAAGCCACCGCCGGATGGGCGTAATTGTCTTGTTTGGCATCATACTTATAGCGAAATCCGAGCGCATCCGCCAATTTTTTGGATTGGCTCGAGTCGCCGACCAAAAACACCCAGCCCTCTTCAGGAATACCGGGCTTACGCAAACTCCGCAAGTAGCGATACTTTTTCTGAGCGGCTAAGTCCGGGGTTTCTTCCGGATCGATACTGACGGTGACCATCTGGAATTCCCGACCCGGCGTCCATGGTATTTGTTGCAGGGCGTTGGTCAGTCCGTTTAAAACCAGGGTACAAAGCATGGGGCATTCGTAATAGACCATGGACAGAAGCACCGGTTTGCCCTGCTTGAAGTATTGCCCCAGCGTCACCGTATCGCCGCGCGAATTGACAAACAACAAATCCAGCGGGATGGTCTCGCCCAACCGCTCTTCGACGCCGACGTCCATCAGCGGCTGCGGCGGTTTATCGGAGATGATCTGGCCCTTCGCCGCCGGCATTATAATAAAAAAGAACAGCAGCCCTAAACGGGCTCTGCGCTGCATTTGCCTTTTCATGACAGCACGCAAAAGAGATTTGTGAGTCATCGCCGTGAACGGCGCTGCGCCGCTTCCTGCGCCACGATTTTCATGGCGCTATCAATCGGAATGCGGTAAATGCCTTTGTTGGCATCGATGACGGCATAATTGTTTAAAATATCATCTTCCGTGATCCGCAACAGCATCAGCTTCGGTGATTCCGGTTTCAGAACCGCTTCATATACTTCTTTTTCTTTCTCAACGATAAAATATTCATACAGGAAAATCAGCATGCCGGCAATCACCACGAACGACAGCAAAGCCCACATAAAAATGGATTTGATATCAATATCCTGTTTTTCGTATCCGCCGCTCGTTTGCTGATGTGAATCTTGCGCTTTCATCTCACCCATAATGTCACCTTAAATATTTTCAAACTGAACTGAAGCCGCAAACTTGGGATCATTTACCGGGACAATCGGTTGGCTGACGAAACGATTCCAGAATAGCCAGACAAAGATGCCGCCAACACCGACCATGGTGGTCACATCCAGCCAGGAAACCACCGCGCCTTCTTTGTGCAGTGTGGGCATGACCAGCCAGTAAATATCCACCCAGTGCATCAGCAGCAACCAGACCGCCATCACTTTGAGAATCAGGAGATTGCGTTTGGCGGCGCGGGTCAAAAGAACCACGAAAGGAATCACAAAATGTCCGAACAGGATAATCATGCTGACGACTTTCCAGGAGCCGTGCCAGCGGTGTTGGAAAAACAGCGTTTCTTCCGGAATATTGGCATACCAGATCAGCATGAACTGGGAGAACGCGATGTACGCCCAAAAAACCGTAAATGCAAAAAGCAGCTTGCCGAGATCGTGGTAGTGCTCAACGGTAATCACATCGTCGAGGATTTCCTGTTTACGCAGATAGAGTGCCACCAGCACCAAAAAAGAAAGAATGGCAAGGACGGATCCGCTGAATACATAGACGCCGTAAATGGTGGAATACCAGTGCGGATCCAGGGACATGAGCCAGTCGAAGGAGGCGTACGTCAGGGTCAGGCCGAAGAGCACCATTCCCGGAGCGCTGACCCGCTTCATTTTCATGGTCAAATCCGGTGAACTACCCTGATCTTCTTTCAGCGAGGTTCCATAAAGGCTGCGCGAAAGCAGGAACCAGATCAGAAAATAAAGACCGGTGCGAACCAGAAAAAATGGAACATTCAAATAGGCGGCTTTGCTTTTCAGGACGGCATCCTGCTCCACGACATCTTTATGGGTCCAGTGATAAAGATCGTGCATCCCCAAAACCACGGGGAGAAACAGGATGATCAAAATCGGCAGAGACGCCATCACGGTTTCGGTCAAGCGGCGCAGAACCACGCTCCAGGTGGCACTGGTCAGATGATGCAGCATGGTAAAAAACAGACCGCCGAGGCCGATGGTGGCCCAAAATGCGAAAGCCGTGAGATAGGAAAAGTAAAACTGCTTCGAATCGGTGAAATAGCCGGCTGCGCTGAGCGCCAGTCCGCCGATGCCGGCGATCAGGGCGAATTTTCCAAGATTTCCGGGTTCGGTGATTCGAAACGTGTCGCGATTAAACTTAGTTTTCATATTGAGCCCTTATCTCCTCTGGCAAGTCATCAATCGTAGCATTTTGACTTCTTTGTAAGGCACGGATATAAGCCACAATCGCCCATCGATCTTTCACATTGATTTGATGGCGATAACCGGGCATATTTCGAATGCCATTGGAAATCACATTGAAGAGATGTCCGTCTTTGACATTGCGTAGCCGATCATCATGGAACGTCGGCGGGGGCAGGAAATTGTATTGTACGACAATGCCTTTTCCATCTCCGACGCGGCTATGACACGGCGCGCAGAAAATATCATAACGCTCACGCCCGCGCTTGAGCAGGTCCATAGTGATGGGCACCGGCATCTCCCGCAGCGTGTCGCCATTGGCATCCACGCCAAAGTAAAACGCCGTATCCTCATACAGCTCTCCACGTGCTACCGTGCCGGGCACCGGCATGCGCATGGCCGCGCCATCGACAAAAAATTCGCTTGGTCCCTGTGGCAGGTATTTGGGCTGATTTTCCATTCCATGCGGAATGTAAATCGGGGTATCTTCAAACGGCTTCCCCCGAAAACAGCCCGTAAATGCCACCCCGGCTAACAGACTGAACAGCAACAACCGACGGGGAACAATCAACTTACGATGGTTTCGGATTCGCATTGCTATCTCTCTGATTCAATAATCCTGATTCAATGCACGGAAATTGCCTGCCCTGCGGCTTTCAGGCCGTCTGCAGAACAGGTTCTTCTTTGACTTCTTGCTCATCTTCTTGCAAAAGCTCGATATGCACAGCACCCAGAGATTTGAACAATTCTTCGTTTTTCTGGGCATCAAATTGGGGATCGCTGGCTTCGATCGCAACAAAAAAGCCATCATCGGTGGCTTTGGAAAACCGCTCGGAATAGAAGACCGGATGGTGCAACCGCGGCAGCCGGTTGAAATGCCACATCCCAAACACGGCGCCGAACGAGGCCAGCAAAACGGTCAATTCAAACACCACCGGAATAAACGCGGGCAGACTGAAGAACGGCTTGCCGGAGATGATCAGCGGATAATCGACCGCGCTCATCCACCATTGCATGAGCAAACCGCCCGAACCGCCCAGAAGTCCCATGATGCCAACCACAAATCCCAATTTGGATCGCTTCAGTCCCATGGCGCGATCCATGCCATGCACCGGAAACGGCGTGTAACAATCAAAGTCTTTAAAGCCGTTGTCGCGCAGCGCACTGGCTGCTTTAATCAGAGCAGCCGGATTTTCAAATTCGGCCAGAATGCCGACGACTTTTCCATTTTTATTGCTCATGCATGGCTCCCAAACTTAAACCGATGCTTCTTTTCCGTTTCCATGGTGTTCATAATAGTGCGGATCGGCCTGCGGCAACACGGCTTTCACTTCCGCCATGGCGATCATGGGCAGGAAGCGCAAGAACAAAAGGAACAGCGTGAAAAACAGGCCAAACGATCCGATGAGCATACCAACATCAAAGATGGTGGGTTTGAAGTAATGCCAACTGGAAGGCAAAAAGTCGTTTGCCAGGGTACTCACGACGATCACGAAACGCTCAAACCACATTCCGATATTCACCAAAATAGAGACCACAAACATCACCGGGATATTTCGGCGCATGCGCCGGGACCAGAACACCTGGGGTACCACGACATTGCAGAACACCATCGTCCAATACGCCCAGGCATAGGGCCCGGTGGCGCGGTTCCAGAAGGCAAACCGCTCAAAGGGGTTGCCGCTGTACCAGGCGATGAATAGCTCGATACTGTAAGCGTATCCCACCATCAAGCTGGTGACCAGGATAATTTTATTCATGTTTTCCAGGTGCCGCATGGTGATGAAGTTTTCAACATTATACACCTTGCGCGCGATCAGCGCCAGGGTCATCACCATGGCGAAACCGGAGAAGATCGCACCAGCGACGAAGTACGGCGGGAATATCGTGGTATGCCATCCGGGCAGGTTACTTACGGCAAAGTCAAAACTCACCACGCTATGCACGGAAAGCACCAGCGGCGTGGCCAGGCCGGCAAGTAATAAATAGGCCAATTCGTAATGCTGCCAGTTGCGATGACTGCCTCGCCATCCCAGAGCGAAAGCGCCGTACACGGCTTTCCGGATTTTGCTTTTGGCGCGGTCACGCAAAGTGGCCAGATCCGGGATCAATCCGGTGTACCAGAACAGCAGCGAAACGGTAAAGTAGGTACCCACGGCAAACACGTCCCACAGCAGCGGACTCCGGAAGTTGGGCCACATGCTCATTTGATTGGGCAGCGGGAACATATAGTACGCCACCCAGACGCGACCGACGTGAATGCCCGGAAATGTTCCGGCGCAGATCACGGCAAAAATCGTCATCGCTTCGGCGAAGCGGTTAATGGAGGTTCGCCAGGGCTGGCGCAACAGAAATAAAATCGCCGAAATCAGGGTGCCGGCGTGACCGATACCGACCCAGAACACGAAGTTGACAATCGCCCAGCCCCAGGCCACCGGTATCTGCAAGCCCCAGATTCCGGTACCTTCCCAAAACAGATAGCCGATCATCACCACGAACATCAGCGCCAGGGAGCTGAAGAAGCCGAACAGCACATACCACGCCTTGGTGGTCTTTACCTCGACAATTCGGCTGATGGACTCCGACACGGTATGAAACGTCGGATTTCCCTGGATCAACTGGCCGTCATCAACTTGAAGTGCAGTGGTTTCAGCGCTTGCTTTCACGATCTTCTTTTTCCATGTTTGAGTTTACGATTTCCCATTTCAACTTTCTGCCACCAGCTCCGGATTGGGATTGCGGAGCTTTGCCAGATATGAAGTTCTCGGCCTGGTATTCAGTTCAGACAGAACCTCATAATTGCGGTTCTGCTGTTTGATTTTCGAGACTTCACTCTCAGGATCATTGATATTGCCAAAGACGATGGCGTTGGTCGGGCAGGTTTGCTGACACGCGGTACGAATTTCGCCGTCACGAACTTCACGCCCTTCATTTTTCGCCCGAATCTTCACTTCATTAATCCGCTGCAGACAGAAGGTGCATTTTTCCATCACACCCCGGAAACGCACCGTCACATCCGGATTCATCGCCATCTTCACAATTTCCGGCGTTTCATTGGTGTAATTGAAGAAGTTGAAACGCCGCACTTTGTACGGGCAGTTGTTGGAACAGTAACGGGTTCCGATGCAGCGGTTGTAAACCATCACGTTCAGCCCTTCCTCATCATGCACGGTTGCTGCCACCGGACACACCTGCTCGCACGGCGCCATTTCGCAATGCTGACACATCATCGGCTGATATACCATGGCCGGCGAATCCAGTTCACCGCCCTGGAAATACCGATCGATGCGCATCCAGTGCATTTCGCGCCCGCGCCAGACCTGCTCTTTCCCCACAATCGGGATGTTGTTCTCGCTCTGGCAGGCGGTAACGCAGGCATTGCAGCCGATGCACACATTCAGATCGACCGTCATGCCCCATTGATAGCCGGTATCATAGGTATGTTCTTTCCACAGGGAGGTCAGCGGCGGATGCTCGACCATTTCGCGGGCGAACTCCGGATGCTGCCGGTAATAATCGAGATCCGCATCGCGAACAATCGGCCGGCCTTCCATGCTCCAGTGGTCCTGGGTAGAGGCAAGCACATAGCGTTCGCCGGTGCGAACCAAATTGACACCCAGGGCAAAATCCGGACTGCCTGAAGAACGCAACCGGTAGGTGTTGAATCCCACACCGTTGCCGACCCGGCCCGCGTGGGTGCGGCCGTAACCCAGCGCCACCGCCACGGAATAGTCGGGCTGACCGGGCATGACGAACACCGGCAATTTCATCCGGCGCCCCTCGACCTCCGCCAGTACCAGTTCATTGGAAGCCAGATTGAGCTCTTTGGCGGTCTTGGGGCTCACCAGCAAAGCGTTATCCCAGGTCAGCTTCGTTGTGGGATCGGGCAGCTCCTGCAGCCAGCCGTTATTGGCATATCGGCCATCAAATACCGCAGACGAGGCCACAAACACGATTTCCAGTTTATCCTTATCCGCCGCATCTCTGGCAAACGGATTGGCGTTCAAATAGCGGGCGATTTCATTGCTCCGTTCCCGTGGAGCCCGCGCAGTCAATTGCGTATTTTCGGCGATTCCATCATGCAACACCCGCCGCCACTTGCGCTCGAAATTGCGGTTACCCAGCGCGGCTTTCCAGGTTTCACGAACCACATCATAACCACGCACATCCTGCCCGGTCGCCAGAAGCGCTGCAAACTCCACGTCACTTTTTGCTCCGAACAGCGGCTGAATGAGCGGCTGGATGACGCTCATGGTGCCATCAAGTGCACGCGCATCACCCCAGCTCTCCAGAAAATGCGCTTGCGGCACATGCCATTCCACCTGACTGGAAGTCTCATCCACATGCGTACTGAAATGGATGGTTTGTTCCACTCGCTTGAGCGCCGCTCCGAAAGCAAGGTCCGCCGGCGCATTGTAAACCGGATTGCCGCCGAACATCACCAGGGTTTTTACCCGGCCCGCTTTCATATCTTCCACAACAGCACTCAAATCCTGCGTGTTGGGAAGCAGTTTATCCACCGGCTCCACGTATGCCACCGTTTTGCCAACGTTGCCGAGGGCATTATTGATGGCAAATACCAGCGCATGCACCGAAGCCGGCTGCCGACGACCCGCCATAACCAGGCTGCGGCCGCGTGCCCGCAGCAGGTCTTTGGCTACGGCATTAATCCATTTTTGATCAAACGAGTGATTGGCGTACTGACTCAATTCATCGGCAACGCGAATGCGCAGTCCCTGTTTTTCCAGCGCCAGCGCAAGAGCGGCAGTGAAAGCACCGATCTGCCGGGCTTGCAAGGGCATCCGATGATCCGCAGCAGCGCCGGTTGCCGTATAAGTCGATTCCACCACATAGAGCCGGTTCATGGAATCATTTACGTCCTGCACCCGGCGACCGTCTGCAAATCCGCGGGCGTTGACCAAACTGTCGCCTTCCATGGTCAGGAAATCGGAATCCAGCGACAGAATGACCTCTGCCTGATCCAGGCGGTACACCGGCAATTGAGCACGGCCGGTAGCCACACGAACGCCTTCGATGATGTTTTCATCGCTGACCGGTTCGTATGCCACCCAACGAGCGCGCGGGAACCGGCGCAGGAATTCCGTACGCAACCGTGCCAGCGTCGGAGACGAAAACGCCTCGGACAGCACCACCAGCCCTTCGCCGCGATTCTGCGAGAACTGATTGAACTGCTCCTGCCAGTATGCGACAAAATCGGCCCACTGGGCCTGTGCGCCCTGTCGCAACACAAATTTCGACCGGTCAGGATCGTACAAATTTAAAATCGAAGCCTGCTGAAACACGCCGGCTGCGCCCAGAGATGCCGGATGCTTTTCGTTACCTTCAATTTTCGTGGGACGCCCTTCATGACTTTCCACCAGCAGACCCGTGGCATTCAACCCCAACGGCATGGTGGTCGCGTAATATTTGGGCACCCCGGGAATGACATTTTCCGGCGCCTTCACATAAGGCACGATCTTTTCAACCGGGCGGCGGCAGCCCATCAAACCGGCCAGGGCCATGGAAGCGCCCATCAAGGTCAAGAATTGCCGCCGAGACATTGCATCACTCAGCTCCGAAGCGCCCTCTGGGAACTCCCGCTGCAAAAACTCTTTGAATTCCGGAGTTTCCGCGAGCTCCTCCAGACTGCGCCAGTACTCTTTGCCCTGCAAGTTCTTTTGAATCTTTTTTTCTATCGATGACATGCTGAACAGTTCTCCGGTGGCAGAATGTTTCGTTCCTTCTTCACTTTAGCCGCAAACTCCAATTGATTCGGCGGCGGCACCCACTTCATGTTTGTGATTTGATCCAGAGGACGAAGGTGCATATCCGGGTCTCGGTGACAGTCAAGACACCAGCCCATACTCATGGGCTCGACTTTGGTGACTTTTTCCATTTCCGCCACGTTGCCATGGCAACTGGCACACCCCACCCCGGCGCGCAAATGTGCGCTGTGATCAAAATACGCATACTCGGGGAGCTTGTGCACACGAATCCATTGCAACGGGCGCCCTGTTGCCCAACTCTCTTGAACAGCGGCCAATTTTTCACTGTTGGGTTTGATTAAGGTGTGGCAATTCATGCAGGTCTGCACGGGAGGAACATTGGCTTCATGCGAAACCTCAGCAAAGTTGTGACAGTAACGACAATCAATTCCCAAATCACCTGCGTGCAACTTGTGGCTGTAAGGCACCGGCTGCTCCGGACGGTAACCCACCTCCAGATATTTGGGTGAGCCATAATACCAAAAGAAACCGACACCGCCTCCAACCACAAGCAAACCGCCCAATGCCATGATGAGCGGAAGCCGATTCGTCCACTTAGGAAAAATTTGCGCCAACGGATGCCTTCCTTATGGTTTGGTTCACGCTAAATACAAAAATCCCATTAGCAGAAACTATATGAAGGTAATGTTGTCTTATTAATGAATCAGGAAATTAATTAACCAGGCAAGGCATAGGAGTACGATGTGATTCCGCCAGTGTTATGCCTCCGCCATTGCGAATAGAGGGGAATGGGCACAAGGCACAAATATATATTCCAACTCATCAATGCGCAAGAAAAATTTTTTCAACAGCAACAATTTATTTTAATACTTAAATAATATTGTTCTTATGAAATTTTAAATTTTAGCAATATTTCTGAAAAAGACCGGCGTCCGGAATGCCGATCTTTCTGAATCATTCCATATTATAAAGCCACGCCGTGCCGCCTGAACGCAGCCTGCAATCGCCCGATGAGGTCGTGTTCATGCAAAATAATTTTGAACCACTCCGTATATTTTTCCGGTTGCCGGCGCAGCGAATCCATCAAAGCCTCGATGTTCACCCAACGGTAATCCGCCACCTCATCCGGATTGGGTTGAATGTGACCGCTGTACACGCCATAATAAACGTGGTCCAATTCATGCTCGATCAGGCCGCAACGCAACTGGATTTTATAAATAAAATTAAAGGCTTTGCGGATACGGCAGGTCATGCCCAACTCTTCCCGCAAACGTCGATGCACCGCTTGCAGCAAACTTTCGCCCGGACGCGGATGGCTGCAGCAGGCGTTAGACCACAATCCGCCGGAATGATATTTATGCAGCGCACGTTTTTGCAGCAGCATATCACCATTGCGGTTAAACAGGAAAATGGAAAAGGCGCGGTGCAGCAATCCCTGATGATGCGCATGCATTTTTTCAGAAACACCGATTTGCCGATCGTTTTCATCGACCAGCACCACCATCTCTCTGGCCATAAGCTCCTCTGACACGGTGTGGATTGTAGGCGTCGAACGTTATGAAACAGTAGCTATTGGCTCCGCAAACGTGTATATTATCAGGCAATCCTCGGAATGCGGCTGCATTCTAAAATTTTTTTCGCAAAAACGCAAATCAAATCTTTGTTACCGGTTCATGCACCGCCCGACTTTATCATGCACCATCAAAGCGGAACGATAGCCTGTGTAGCTCTGGATACCACCCGGATGCTGAAGAAGCCCGTTTCACGCAACCACAAGGTCACGATTTTTCGTGGGCCAAAACATGCAGGTCGGCCTGGATATAGGTTATTTTATGGAAAGAATTTGCATTTCAGATCACGGCAGATATCACCCTGAGCGTTTTGGTGCACTATGAGCACGACATCGGATCGCTGGCACAAGCTGTTGCACACGATTTTACAGGCCCGCCGGCCCGCCACGGTGTATATTTTCGGCGCCATGGATACCGGAAAATCCACCCTGTGCCGTTTCCTGCGAGATCAACTGCAGGAGCACGGCACGGTGGCGTACATCGATTGCGATCCGGGGCAGTCGTCCATTGGGCCGCCAACGACCCTTGGCATGCAGTTGTTTCATCACCACCGGCCTATGCTGCGCCATCCCCTGCTCCGCTCCATTGGTTCCACCACGCCGTTAGGTCATCTGCTGCCGATGCAAACCGGCATCAAACGGTTGGCGGACAAAGCGCTGCAATTCCAGTCCGATTTCATGCTTTTCGATTCTTCCGGTTTCTGTTTGGGACGTGCGGCGCAGGAGTTCCAAATCCACCTGCTGGACTTGCTGCATCCGGCGCATATTGTGGCACTGCAGCGGGGTACGGAACTGGAAAGCATTTTAGCGCATTTCGACCGACATCCACACATGCATGTTCACCGCTTGCCGGTCTCGGATGAGATAACGCCGAGGATGCAACCGCAGCGCCGCAACTATCGTGAACAGCGGTTCCGCGACTATTTTTCCGACGCCCGGTCATACCGCTTGCAAACCCGGCATCTGGCACTGTATGGCCGAATTCCCGCGGCCGGTCCAATGCACAGCCGCAACCAGCTCATTGGTTTGTGTGATCGGGAGCATTTTCTATTGGCCCTCGGCATTGTTCAGACCATCAATTGGCCGCCTACCGAAATCCAATTTTGGGCTCCGCCTTTTCCGGTCCAAAAAACCGCTGCGGTACATTTCGGATCGATCCATCTGGATATCTCCGGCGTTCAACTGATGGGCCGCCGGACGTTTCCCGCTCCCGAACGCAGCCGTTCGGATCATCGGGCGGTCAGCGCCGGCGAGATCGAAAAAGCGCCGGTGCGATCCGAGGCCCAATCGAAGCAGGTACAAAAGAGCCATGATGCACGAATTTCTGTACCGCGTAAAAAATCTGAAGGGCATTCTGGTTCTACCCGGGACGACCGACCCGGAACCGCTGATTAAATGGCTCGGGATGCGCTTTCGCAACCGCCACATCGGTTGCTGGTACGCCGGTTCAGAGGCCGGGGAATCCGGCGATCCCACACTTGCGCCGTTCTGGAAACGGTTACAAAAACCGCCGTTTGTGTTCCTCGCGTTACCGGCGCCGCTGACTTCGCTGACGGAACAGCTCCAGACCGCCTCATCGGGGTGGCTTTCACAGGTGTTTCTGGCAAATCTGTATTGCACTCCGCTGATTTTTCCGGCCAATGCCGTTTCTGAAATCGTTCCCGCCGAAGGGCTGGTCTGGTCATGCCGGGCTCGCTCTGCGCTATCCAATTCCGATCTCAAATTCAACATCCGGCTTGCTGATTACGCCATGACCGATTTTTTGCATTCGCTAATTCCCGGTACGCTTGCCGAATTCCTTTCATTTAAATCATCACGCGAGGTGGGTGAGCTGCTCGAACGGCGCAAAACCAGCGCGGAAGGGGATGCGGTCGCGCGCTTCTGGCGCTTGTTGGAGCCTTCTTCTTCAGCCAACGCCTTTAAGCTTCAGGTCGTCTATTACGATTGGCTGCACTGGTTGACCGATCCACAAAATTGGGCATTGTGGCGACATTTTGTGGATGAATTTCCTGATTTTATGGATCAGTTTTCTCAAGTGTTTAATCTCACAATCGCCCTGGGCATCGAGGTGGCTTCGTGCTTATCGCCGCGATAACCAGAAAAACTTTCGTGAAGACCAACCGTTTTGGGAAATATGCTCATGGCGGGGAACCGTCAGAATGAGTGGCTTTGCAGGAAATTGAATGCAAAAAGGGCAAGAAAACCGTTTGCCTGTGACGCCTTTGATCTTATTGTCGGCGGGCGCGAGCGCCGCTCCGTAAATTCACATCCAATATCATGAAAAGCGTCATTGTACGGCTCTCGCCAGGGCAAGGCTTACGATGTTCTACCTACCGCCCCTGCGAAGCGTTTCCCAATCCGCGTGTTCATCATTGTCCGGCCAAAATCCCGATGGGGTCCACGGCTTGCAGAAGAAATCCCCACCGTCCGCCGCCGTTCTCTACTTTGACCAGCACGGCATTGCGCCCCTTTTTTACAGGCGCCACAAATGTATCATCTCCGGGGGAAAGTCCCCGATGTACGTGATGATAATGGACGCGCTGACCGTTGATCCATACCGCGATGCCGTCGTCGCTGCCGGCGCGGAAAATCACCTTGCCGTTTCGCTGCGCTGCGAATTCGGCAAACGCATAGGCCACCACCCGCTCATGGCGGCCCAACAACGCTTCCAGATTCACCGTACCGTCCTTGGGGATCTCCACGGTTTGCCATTCCATGCGTCGGCCGTTTTGTGTAGCCGGCGCCGCCGGTGCATTCGGTTTCTGTTCGGGGGCAAACCGCTCATCCAGGCCGTGATCGCCGTTTACCGCAAACGGACCGATCACCTGCCATTTCAGCGATACGGGCCGGGCTGTCACGGAGCGGAACGCTTCCTGCAGATAGCGCTCATCCTTCACGAGGGGGACATTGGCGACCACCGTATCCCATGCACGACTGTCTCCGCGCTCGAATCGCGCCAACCCGATCACCAATTTTTCGATTGCGCTTTCGGCGCGCTCAGCCGCCTGCTGTAATGCCACATCCGCCTCCGGCGCATCGGCATGGGACAGCAGCGGATACATGGACAGCCGCAAATCCAGATCGGCATGAGGAAGCAATCCGGCCAAAACTTCTGCACGGCGGGGGAATGCCGTCTCCGCTAAAACGGCGACCGCCTGCTTGAGCATTTGCGGATGTCCGGCAAGACGCTCGATGAGCTTTCCGGGTTGATTGCGTAACCTCTGGATGATTTCAGCGGCGTACTCGCGCAAAGCCGTAAAACGGCCATCGCCGTCGGCATCCACCCAGATGGGATTGGTGAACGCCAGCGGCATGATGGGCACCGGCGCATCTGGCACCAGCGGCGCCATAGACTCTGAGCCGGTGGCCTCGACAATGTACCAGGTATCCATTTTGGGTTGCAACGTCACTGTGCCTTCAAAGCGAACGGTTCCGGATTGATCCTGGAGTAGTATGGTCTGCACCACTTCGCCGTTGCCGATGATGCGCACGGTATCGCAGCGGATCCAGTGTGCCGCCTGCACCCGGATATGCAATCGCACTTTGCCATCTACCGTACGAGTCTCACCGCCGATGGGGACGCCATCATTGGCGGTAAATTCAATATACGGCCCCCGGCTCACCGATACCCGGTGGCGCTTGATGTTCTCCACCAGCTCCGCTTCACGGATCGCGGCGGGATCATCCGTAGAGCTGGCGATGTAATTGCGCGGCATGCCGGCAAGCAGCTTTTCCACATCGTGGCTGTCCGAATTGCCCACGCCGGTAAATCGCTGTCCTTTGTTTAACATATTAAACCAGTCCTGGCGCACGGATATGGGATTGTCCGGTTCGGCATACCAACCCAGTCCCCGGTTTTCATTGAGAATTTCAAATGCATCAAAATCCCAGCTCCACTGCGGGTGATGCGTGGTGGCAAAATTGGGGTCGAGGTGGAATTCGGAAAAATAGGCAGCTCCGGGCCATCGGGGATGGTTCACCTGGATCACCGCGTCCTGCGCCATTTCACGAATCAGTTTGAACAGCTTTCTCGCATCTTTTAACTGGTAAGGAAGCAGAGCGGGACTGGGCGGCAGCGGATACGCATTGAAATGCCCGATCGGCGTGCTCACTTCATTGCCCACAGTGGTTGCCAACGGCGCCGCCATATCCAGGGTTTGTTTGACCGTATCATAATCCGTGTGATGATTGTGATCGGTTGCCACCGCCCACTCCAGCCCCTCGCCGATGCAGGAAATGATGCGCTCATCCACCCGCGCATCGCCGCTACCGGAGAACGTCCGGGTGTGCAAATGCATATCGCCGCAGACGAATCCGGGCGTCTTCACTTCCCGGACCAGCTCCGCGGAAAGGCGCGTCGTATCGCCGGCGATCACTTCAATGGGCAGCACCACCGCCGAGTATTCGATTCCGCGTCCAATCCAGACTTCATACCGGCCCGCGGGCACCGGAACCCGCCCCCGTCCATTGGCCGTATAAACCACATTGCGCCGACTGGCAATCATGCCTTCGGATGCGATGCCAAGATCAATGCGACGACCGGATTGCAAGAAAACCAGTTTACCCGGTATGAGGCGGCGGTTTTCGCGCTCCCGGATTTCAAATTCCACCCAACCTTTGCCGTCCCCTCCTTCTGCCGAGATCACCGTCGCGGAAAATCCAATGAAGCACAGACAACCTATCAGCATGGATTTCAGCATGACGTATTCCCATTTTTGGTAGAGAATTGCTTGAAACAGCGATAACTGTACAGGCGAAAACAGCATGGCGCCCCGTATGCCGGTCCCATCCGAAAGCCCGGGATGCAATGGCCGATCGGCCGCGACAATCTTTTGCAAGGCGGCTTTGTTTCCGGCGTTTCCGCGGAAGCCCTGGCGCCGCCCGGAACTGGCTTCGGATCGGTGCCGGTGCGCCCGATTATGAACATGGTAATGCTCCATTCATATGAACGCAACCCCTGCCGGACGAACCGCCGTCAAACCGGGATTTTTCCTGACAATCCATTGCCATTTTCCTCAATCAGGTGGCCGGGGCCTCGCGGAGTCAATACAGTAGGTTTTTGCAATGCATTTGCAATGCAATTGCTCCGGAATGCCGGTCGTGTGTCCAGTCTGCGCGCCGGATGTTAGCCCGTTACGCGAAGGAAGGTTAGGCGCGGTCCCCAAAGGTTCATTGCAAATCATTCCTGCAAAAGCGGACCATCCCCGCTTGCCTTGCTGATCCTCGACAGCCGTTTTCGCGGGCATACGCTTTTGAGAAATG
>WFVT01000283.1 GCA_015491485.1 Candidatus Zhuqueibacterota bacterium | reverse complement strand
GGTAATACACTCGATTCTGCCAGCCCTCCGGAAAGTAATTTTCCCGGACAAATCCGCCGGGAAAATCATGCGGATATTTGTAATCCTTGCCGTAGCCAAGGTCCTTCAGCAATCCGGTGGCCGCGTTACGCAGATGCAGTGGGATCGGCCCGAGCGGCCGGGCACGCACGTCGTCCATGGCCTGTTTGATCGCCACATAGCTGGCGTTGCTCTTGGGCGCCGAGGCCAGGTAGGTGGTGGCCTGTGCAAGGATGATCTGCGCCTCCGGCATGCCGATCACGTGCACAGCCTGAAAGGCCGCGTTAGCCAGAACCAAAGCCATCGGATCGGCGTTGCCCACATCCTCACTGGCAAAAATCAGCAGCCGCCGGGCGATGAATCGCGGCTCCTCGCCCGCATCCAACATGCGCGCCAGATAGTGCAGGGCTGCGTCCGGATCCGAGCCGCGCATGCTTTTGATGAACGCCGAAATCGTGTCGTAATGCATCTCCCCGGCGCGATCATAACGCGGGGTTTTGCGCTGAAACGCCAGAGCCACCGTTTCCGCGGTGACGTGCCGTTTCTGCTGGTCATCGGGTTTGGCCAGCAGCGCCGCCAGCTCCATACCGTTTAACAGCTCGCGCGCATCGCCTCCGGCAAGCTCGAGCAACATTTCCCGCGCCTCCGCATCGATGCGGAGCGTCCCTTCTATTTTGCGTTCCATCACCGGTAGCGCGCGGTCAAACAGACGGGACAATTCCTCTTTGGACAAAGGTTTTAAAATATACACCCGGCAGCGCGAAAGCAAGGGACTGATGACCTCGAACGACGGATTTTCAGTTGTAGCTCCGATCAAAAACAGCGTGCCGTCTTCGACCGCATGCAGCAGGGCGTCCTGCTGGGCCTTGTTGAAGCGGTGAATTTCATCGATGAATAAAATGGTTCGCCTGCCCACTTGCCGATTTTTGCCGGCCTTTTCGATGACTTTTTTCACATCGGCCACCCCGCTGGCCACGGCGCTCAACTCCACAAAATCCGCATCACAGGCTCGAGCAAACAGCCTCGCCAGGGTCGTTTTGCCCACGCCAGGCGGACCCCACAAAATCATGGAAATAGGACGTTGATTTTCCATCAGGAGCCGAAGCGGTTTCCCCGCCCCCACCAGATGCGACTGGCCGACAAATTCATCCAGATTGTGTGGGCGTAACGCATCCGCCAGCGGACGATCCCGAAAGCGGCTTTCTTCTGCAAGACGATTGAACAGGTCCATGGTTCTTCCGAAAAAAGTTAGACAAGAAAAAAGCCCCAGAGGGCTGCTAATTATGGCATCGGTGATCGTTTTGGGTAGCCGGCGCAACAGTCGTCTTGCGCCGGGAAAAATTCAATCGATCCGGTTTGGATCGTTCCAGTAAAATAAAGTCAATCCTTCGGAAGTTCCGAACCACACATAGTCGCCATCGATGAGAATCACATTGACCTGGTTGTCAATCAGGCCATCTTCCACGGTGAACCGGCGCCAATCCCGGGTCTTGCGGTTGTATTTCAGCACTCCGGCGTCGGTACCGGCCCACACCGATACGCTGTCCGCGGCAATAGCACGCACGGGACCGGGTAAAAAAATGTTTTTCTCCGGCGCCCCCAGCCACTGCCGCGTATCGAGATTATAAACATTGATGCTCCGCGTACTGCCAAACCACAATTCGTTGCGGTAACGGGCGATACACGTAACCATCCGCCCGCCCGGACTGTTCACCTCATTCACAAACGCCCCAATCTGACGTTCAATATCGAAGCGGTACACCCCAAACTCGGTGGCCGCCCAGAGATAACGACCGGCGCGTTCGATGTCGAAAATGCGGCGCATGTGCAAATCGTCCGCCGCCACCTCCACCACTCGATCACTGTCCTGGGGCGCCGGCTGCAATTTAATCAGGTTGAGCCCCCCGTCGGTTGCCACCCATGCAAAACCGTCCTCTACAAGCACATCGTTCACGTTGTCTTTCACCAGACCATCAAACAGGGTGAATTTGCTCCAGCGATCATTGGCCATATCGTAAATGCTCAGGCCAAACCGCGTGGCGCAAAACAGGGAATCGCCCGCCACCACCAGCCGGTTGATTTCATCCGTCAGGAGCTGACTGATAAACCGCGATTCGAAATAACGCCATCGGCCGCGCACCTGATCCCAATAAGTGATCCCCGATCGGTCCAGGCCCCGGTTCAGGCCGCCAATCCACAGCCCGTTGCGATCCACTGCCAGAGCATTCACATGCCGGCTGTACAATCCAAACGGCAAAAGCTCCAGTTCTTCCGTCCGCAACTCCCCTTTGAGTGCACCGAATCCCCAGGACCCCAGCCACATAAAGCCCCAGTCATCGCTCGCCAGGGCAGATATTTCCGCACGCCGCAGCCGGAAATCCTGAATATATCCTTCGGGAAGAAAGAAGTAGCCATCATTCATATAAAACAATGGCAATCGCTGATGGCGGGTGGCGCGCTCGCCAAACCATCGGATGCCGGGAGCATGATCCGGAAGACTGTCGGTACTTAAACGAATGCTGCTTCCGGTGGGCAACCCTTCAAACATGCGACCGCCCCGGGTTTCAAAATAGATGCGATTTTCTCCGATACCGATGGAAACCACATCATCAAAACGGGGAATGCCGATTTCATCCTTGAACAGGTTGCTCCACTTTTCGGCGGTGGGATGATAGTACGAGATTCCCTGAGTGGTGGCGCACCACAGCATGCCGGTACGGGTATCGTATGCCACCGCCGTGACGAAATTATCGGCCAGGCCGTTGCTGGTGGTGAAGGGATAGTCCCAGCGGTTGGTATAGAGATTATATCGAGTGATCCCGCCGGTGGTGCCGAAATAGACGAATTCATTGCCCACCGCCACCGATGTCACGTAGCGATTCACCGTGTAGCTGATCCAATCTCCCTGACGGTAACGCGGATTGGTTCCCCGGATACGCGGACGGCGGGATTGGCCGTAGGTGACCTCAAGCCAGGCGACCACGATGTGCAAAATCACCAGGCCGAGGAACAGCCATGGGAAGGACTGTCGCGTACTCCAACGCATGCGTTTAACGCCTTTCATCCGAAGAATTGGCGACCGGCTCTTCGTGAAATTCGATGCGGGAATCGAGCCGGGCTTTGAGTTTCGCCAGCTTCTCCGGTGTTGTGCGGAACTCCAGAATAATGGTATCCCCGTCAATATCACGGCCGGTCACTTCCGCCAGCTCATACATTTTCGCCAGAGCCTGACCATCGCTGGCCGGGACGCGCGCGGTAAAACGGCTGGTGTGCTGATGCACGATATCCAAAATCGCCCGTCGCAGGTCGTCCAGAAACAGTCCGCGCGCCGCCGATACGAATACGGCCGGTTGATATTTCTCTTTCATGGTATCGATAAGCGCACGGTTCTCCAGACGATCGATTTTGTTAAACACATACAAATTTTGCTTGCCGTTGACGTTCATCTCATCCAGCACTTGCTGTACCGTGCGCATTTGATCTTCAAAATACGGGTTGGCGATATCGATCACATGAATCAAAAGATCGGCTTCGTGCACCTCTTCCAGGGTGCTTTTGAAACTGGCCACCAGATGATGCGGCAGCTTGCGGATAAAGCCCACCGTATCGATCAACAAAACGAATTCATGTTCGGCAATAGACATGGCGCGTACCGTGGCATCCAGGGTGGCAAACAGCCGGTTCTCAATATACACTTGCGAATCGGTCAACGCATTCATCAGAGTGGATTTGCCCACATTGGTATAGCCGACCAGCGCCGCTTTGAAAATCCCCGCCCGGTGCTTTCGCCGCATCTGTCGCTGCTTTTCGATTTTTTTGAGTTCATTGACCAGAATGGTGATCCGTTTGCGGATAAGCCGGCGGTCCACCTCGAGCTGGGTTTCGCCCGGGCCGCGGGTGCCGATCCCCCCCACCTGCCGTGACAGGTGCGTCCACTGCCGCGTGAGTCGCGGCAAAAGATAGCGCAATTGCGCCAGTTCCACCTGGGTTTTGGCTTCCCGGGTTTTGGCGCGGCGGGCAAAAATATCCAGTATCAGTGCGCTGCGATCGATCACCTTTTTCCCGCACAGTTTTTCCAGATTTCTCACCTGTGCCGGAGAAAGGTCATCGTCAAAGATGATCACGTCGGCGTTCATTTCACCGGCGATCCGCGCCAGTTGTTCGGCTTTTCCCTTGCCAATAAAATAGGCGGCATCGATTTCACTGCGCTCCTGCACCATGCGGAAGATCACCTCCGCACCCGCCGTATCCGCCAGCAGCGAAAGTTCATCCAGATAATCGTTTACCAGCCAGCGATTGGCCTGTACACCGGCCAATCCCACCAAAATAGCACGTTCGCGCTTATGCGTGTGTAGCAACGTGTTGCGGTTCTCCTTTCTCGTCTTTGCTTTCATGAATCAACAGGCTTTCTAAAATTAACATCAGCAAAGCCAGAATGGCAAACAATTTCCAAATCTCCTGTCCATAACGTAAACGCTTTAAGGCGGTGCTGAGGTCCTGCGTCGCAGGAAGTTGCACCACCCGCCCATCGCCAAAGACTTGCTGCAGCATGGATATGGCATCAGAAAGGTTCGCCTGCTCCGCGGCAGGGAAATTGACCGCGAGCACATACTTCAGCACGCTATCGGCATACACATCGTAAAATCCAAGTTTCCAGGTCTGATCCAGAGTCAACACATACGCTCCTTCCTTGACCTGTGGCGCAACTCGGTAAATGCGCTGTTCGGGATCGCGAATGCTGAACTGTTTCCAGGGGCCTCCCCGCAGCCGAATCGTCGCCGGCCGACCGGCGGTGACCAAACCTCCCTGCAGCTCGCCTCTGCCCGCCACATAACGGGCGGTTCGGTGTACCAGGGGAGCAAAAATCCCTTTGTAGGGAAAATCCGACCAGGCTGCGTTCGCCGAAGTCGTAAATACCAGCAATCGCCCTTCACCCACGCGCTTTTCCAGCAAAAACGGTCGCTGATTGCTATATTGAATAATGACGTTGGTCTCGACATCAGGCAATACGGAGACGGCGAAGGTGAAGGCCGGCGTATCAATGCGGGGCGCCCCGTTTCCGGAGGTGGTCTCAAAAATGTCTTTGAAGATGGGATGAGAATCATTGATTTTTCCAAAACGCAAAACAGGACGGTCAGCATTCATTTCGCCAACCGTGCCCACAATTTTCCCCAATTCAAAACGCTGGAACAAACGGTCGTTATAATTGCGCAGGTCCACATCATCGCCCAGGAAGACCACCACGCCTCCGCCGGCCTGGAGAAATTTTTCCAGCTTTCGGCCAAATTCCGTGCTGAATGAAGGCATATTGCATAAAATCAAACCGTCGAATTGGCTCAAATTCAGAGTTTCGGCCAGGCGCGCATCTTTTTCAACCACCTGAAAATGTCGAATGCCGTCTTCCGGTTGCAACGCCAACCGCACATACAGCCGCTCTTCCGGGCTCCCGCCGATAATGGCGAGTTGAATGGTCTCCGGGATGGAAAACAGGGCAAAACGCCGGTTATCCAGTGGATTTGAATCGTTCTCCAAACGGGCTTCGACCTTTTGGTAGCCCGGCGTTTCGGGAACCACTCGAAACAATGCCGTCCGCGTTTCCCCGGCCGGTACACTCACCTGTTTTTGTGCCGCACGTTTCCCGTTTAAATAGACATGCACCAGCCGCCCGGTATCATCAAACTCGCCGCGGTTCGCTACCGTCACGCGGATTTCAACGACTTTATTCAGGTCAAAAATTTGATTCTCGACCCGTACATCGGTGATTTGCAGATTGCGGGCCGATTCCTCCGGCCAGTCAAAAGTAAAAACCCGTAACGGCCTGGAGTCGGTAACGATCAAGGTATCCTCCGGGATCGATAAAGCCCGGTCTTCGGTAAAGGACAGCCAGTAAATTTCCCGGTTCAACTGATGCGTTGATTGCAACACCTGCGCTATCAGCCGCAATACGCCTTCAGTATCAAAATCGGCGGCGGTTTGTTCGATTTGATTCAGCCATTCGGATGCCCGTCCCGGATCATAAATCACGGATTCCCCGACAATCTGTGCGGGATAGGCCGCACGGATCAGCGTGATTTCATCCCCGATCTCGAGCGTTTTCAGCACGTCCAGCCCTTTTTGTTTGGCCAGGGTCAGGTAACTTTTGCCGCGCACCATTTGTCCCATGGCCAAACTATTATCCACCACGATGACAGCCGAGGTGCGCGCTTTTTGTCCCGCCAGCCCCCTTTCGGTTCGTAACGCCGGGCGCATAAACGCCAGAACCAAAAAAAGAATCGCCAGAGTGCGCAGCAGCAGCAACAGCCATTGCCGCAACCGCACCTGGCGAATTTTTTCCCGTTGCATCTGCTGTAAAAAGCGCAGGGTGCTGAAAGGCTGTATCTTCAGCTTTTTACGAGTAAACAGATGGATCAAAATCGGAATCGCGGCGGCTGCAAGAGCCCACGCGAAAAGGCTATTTAAAAAGGTGAACATCAGGGTCCTGCATGTTGGATTAAATTCGTTTCATTTAACTGACCGGATTTCACAAGAGTTTCCGGCGATTGCGGGACAATTGGGAAAGATGTTGCCGGTTGTGCATGCATCTCCACGCGGTTCGACTAAAATCCAAAGCGGCGAAACAGCTTAAACCTCGACCGCTTTTTGGGAGGTTCTATGGGGAGGGGCTCGGGAATTTTGATTTCCTCACCGTTCATCGCTTTTTGCGGGTTATGTTCGAACAGCAGACTCGCCGTCCGCTCGCCCCAGCGCTCCACGATAAATTCCAATGCGTCGTGCACAATAACCGGCCGCCGGGTGGCGTTATGACCGTCGCTGCCGATAAAATGCACCAGCCGGGCGTTCATCAATGCAATGGCCATTTGGCGCGCCGGTTCACCGTAACGGCCGACAAAGCTGCCGGCATTGACCTGCATGAGCACGCCTCGCTGCACAAACTCATAGGCGCGTACCGGATTCTGCAAAATCCCAAGATTGCGCTCCGGATGGGCCAGAATCGGGACTTTACCATCGACGATGATCTCAAAAAACTTCTCATCGACAAATTTGGGAATTCCCTGCATTGGAAATTCCACCAAAAAATATTTACCGTTCTGATTGTAGGTGGTGATTTTGTGATTCAGGTCCATGTCGTGCTGATAATAGATTTCGGACCCCAAATGCAGCCGCAGCGGTATTTTTGCCTGCGCCAGTCGGGATTTCAACTCTTCAAATTTTTCCAGTATTTCATTTTCCCGCTCGTAGTCCGAATTATGCAAAATGTGATGGGTGATTGCCAGATCCGTGGTGCCGGTTTCGTAGGCCTGGAACACCATCTGCATGGTTTCGTCCCAGGACTGCGATCCGTCATCGATTCCAGGGAGTACGTGGGAATGAATGTCAAAAATTTTCATGGCCATTTCAAGTTGGGTTCGTCACTCTGTTCAAACATTATTTCGGTCGTTGCAGCTTGAAATCAAGTCATATATCCTATCTTTCCCGACAGGCCCTTTGGCCCGCTGATGCCCGCCGAGCCTCTACTCACGCACATGCACCGCCCCAGCAAATTCGCGGATCAAGCTGCGATTTGCCTTATACTCCAGAATGTTGCCGGTCACAACAAAAGAGGCGCCGGCTTTCACCCGCTCGTGCGCTTCTTCCGGCCGCCGTATCCCCCCCCCGACAATAATCGGGGTGCGGACATATCGATTGACTTCTGCAATCATCTCGGTTTTGACCGGATAGGCGGCGCCGCTGCCCGCTTCAAGATAAATCAGTTTCATGCCAAGAAATTCCGCGGCCAGCGCCGTGGCCTTGGCGATATCAAATTTGTCCCGTGGAATGGGACGGGTGTTGCTCATGAATTCGGCGCTGGTCATTTTGCCGGACTCGATGAGCATGTACCCGGTGCTGATCGGCTCCACGCCCAGATGCCGGATCACCGGCGCGGCTTTGACCTGCTCGCCGATAAGATAGTTCGGATCGCGCCCGCTGACCAGGGATAAAAATAAAATCGCATCGGCGTGACGGGAAATTTGCATGGTACTGCCGGGAAAAAGAATAACAGGAACACTGGCAATACGTTTAATCAGCCGCACCAGATTATCGAAGCCGGAATTCAAAACGATGCTGCTGCCGACAAAAATCGCGTCTGCATCGCCTTCACAGGCTGCCTCGACCAGCTCGCCGATTTGCTTGCGACTGTGCTTATCCGGGTCGATGAGGACAATATATCCAGCGCCTCGTCGTCGAACAATATCCAGTAAATAGTTATAAACCGACACAATCCTTTCCAGATCAGTCAGGTTTTTCCGTTGCCCATCTTACTGCGGGTTCGCCACACCGGTTACGCGGTTCGGCCTTCGGCTTCTCTGTGGGCGTTTCCAGCTTTCCCGATCCGTTATTTTGATTCACCGCTCAACTCTTGTAAAATCTCGGGGACTTTTTTCAACGCCTCGTCCAGCTTCTGCGGATCCCGGCCGCCGGCCAGCGCCAGATGCGGACGCCCGCCGCCGGAACCGCCCGCAATCGCTGCGATGCGCTTTACGATATCGCCGGCGCGCAGCCCTTTGGATTGGATCAAATCATCCGTTACCGTGCAGGCAAACGAAATTTTGCCCTGGATTTCCGCAGCCAGTACGCC
>WFVT01000282.1 GCA_015491485.1 Candidatus Zhuqueibacterota bacterium | reverse complement strand
TCCATCAGTTCATCATAATTAAACTGCTCCTGATCAGACATCACGTACCTTTTCAGCCATTGCCGGAAATTCTCATTCAAGGTCGTGTTTTCACGCCGCGCTTTTTCTCGAGCTTTCTTAATGAGTTGTTCATCAGCACTAAGCGTGATATTTTTTAGCATCAAAGCACCTCTCTATCTTGCAATTTTTATATTGTACACTATTATATGTGTACAAAATTATAATAATGCAGTTTCACAAAAAACGCAAGAAAAATTCTAAACCCTTCGCTTCGAAGATATACTCCCCAGCAAGCGCATCGACGATATGACCAACCGGCTGAGTTTTCTGACGTGGCAGCTGGGGAGGTAAATCGGCAGAGGCTTTTTGGAAAACATGCAAAAAAATTCAAACTTCAGTGGTCCTGCGTTTTGATAATGAAAGGGCCTGGGATCCGCTTCGGAAATCGGATTGAAATAAACATCGGAACGCATTCACCGTGCGCCTGAACCACGGTTTCGTTCGATTCTTAGAACAGGAGGCGGTCTCCGGCAAAATTTTGCTTGCTTCCGTTATCCACATCCAATATATTTTTTCCGTATGCCGTAGGGGTGCCCCGAGAAAATCGGGGCTGAGAGCATACCCTTCGAACCTGATCCGGGTAATACCGGCGTAGGGAAACGGCATCATCGAGAGAGCAAAACCCCTCTTTGATGATTAAAGCCATTTTCTGGGTTCCTTACGCCGGGAAATGGCTTTTTTATTTTTACAAGAAAGGAGGAGGAATCATGTTACGTATCCAGACGTTTGCGGCAGGCCTGCTCATGGCAAGCCTGGTCTTCGCTGGGTCGGCTCAGGCGCAAAACCGGGGCACGATCCAGGGAACGGTCATCGGGGCGGAAAACGGTGAGCCCCTGCCGGGGGCCAACATTTTGATTGAAGGCACCACCCTTGGAGCGGCCACCAACTCAAAAGGCGAGTTCGTTCTAAAAAATATTCCTTTCGGCCAATATACGCTGCGCGTCACCTATATCGGCTATGCCACCAAAACCGTTCCGGTTACTTTGACGGAGCGGAACGTGACGTTGACCATCGAGCTCAGTCAGGAGGTCATCACGGGGCCAGTGGTCACGGTGGTGGCCACGCGCGCGAAAGAGCGAGTCACCCCGGTCACGTTTTCCACCCTCGAAGAGCCGACGTTACGCAATCGGTACACCGTGGAAGATATTCCGCAACTGCTGTCCGAATTACCGAGCACGACGTTTTATTCCGAGAACGGCAATGGCCTGGGATACAATTATCTCAGCATTCGAGGATTTGATCAGCGGCGAATCTCGGTGATGATTAACGGCATCCCCCAGAACGATCCGGAAGACCATAATGTCTATTGGATTGATTTCCCCGATTTTGCCGAAAATGTGCAGAGCATTCAGGTGCAGCGCGGCGCCGGAATGGCGTTTTACGGCCCGGCAGCCATCGGAGGATCGGTGAATATTCAAACGTCGTATTTTTCTCCGGAGCGGAGCATCAAAGCCTTCATCGGTGCGGGCGATTTCAACACCCGCAAAATGTCGTTATCACTGAATAGCGGACTGATCAACGGGAAATATGTGCTGTTCGGCCGGGTTTCGAACATCAAAAGCGACGGCTACCGTGATCGAGCGTGGGTCAATTTCTGGAGTTACTTTTTCGGCGCCGCGATGTATGACAAAAATCAGACCTTGCGGTTGCATATTTACGGCGGTCCCATTGAAGACGGATTGGCCTATTACGGGTTGCCGAAATTTGCGAATGAGGACGATGAATTGCGCCGCAAGAATTTCAGCTACTGGGGCCTCAATGCCACAGGCGATTCCCTTGCTTATTACGCCGAGCGGCGCAGCGATGAAATCGAAAATTTCAATCAGCCGCATTATGAGTTGCTCCATGAATACCGAATCAATGACCGGCTGACCTTGAACAACACTCTGTTTTTTATCCGTGGCTACGGTTTCTTCGATTATGATGGCAGTTGGGGTACGCCCGAATATTACCGCCTGACCCCGGAATACGGTTATAATGTGACCTCCATTCCGGAAGACGCCCTGATTCGCGCTTATGTGGACAATAAGCAGGGCGGCTGGTTGCCCCAGTTGATTTACAAATACGACCGGGGCGAGCTGGTCGCCGGAGCAGAACTGCGAGTGCACCGCTCGTTGCACTGGGGCCGGTTACAAAAGGGCACCGGTCTGCCGGCGGACGTGGTTGGCGATAATGCCCGGCGATATTACGAATACAAAGGCGCCAAAGATATTGCGTCTTTGTATATTCACGATACCTATCGCCTCTGGCCCAATGTCATCCTGATGGCGGACGTGCAATTTGCCTATAAACGCTATCGGTTATACGATGAGAAGTTCATCGGAACCGAATTCAGCGTGCCCTACAAATTCATCAATCCGCGGTTTGGCATCAATGTCAATTTCACAGAATCGGTCAACATGTACGTGAACCTGTCCCGCACCAGCCGTGAGCCGCGGCTGAAAAATCTGTACGATGCGGCTGAAGCAAGCACGCCGGCGGATTGGGGGCCGGTGGTACCGCAATTTGAAGTCCGTGCCGATGGCAGCTATGATTTTTCCAAACCGCTGGTCAAGCCCGAGCAGCTCACCGATCTCGAATTGGGCTTCGGATGGCGCACCCATTCATCGTTTGGAACCGTCAACCTGTTCTATATGGATTTCCGGGATGAAATTATCAAAAAAGGAGGACTGGACCGATTCGGACAGCCCATCACCGGCAATGCGGAACGCACCTTGCATCAGGGTATTGAAGTGAGCGCCGGTCTGAAACTCTTGCCTCAACTGGATTTGAGCGGTAACTTTACCCTCAGCAAAAACGTGCTCAAAAAGTACACCGTGTATGCGTCTGATGGCACCCCTATCCGATTAGACGGCAATCCCATTGCCGGATTTCCGGACCAACTGGCCAACATGCGGTTGACCTATTCATGGCACAATTTGTATGTATCTCTGGCCATGCAATACGTCGGTAAACAATACACCGATAATTTCAAGAATGAGCAAAACACCGTTGATCCATACACCGTTTTTCATTTGAATTTCCGGTACAAATTTACCACCCCCTGGCTGCGAGGGTTGGTGCTGAAAGGCCGCATCAACAACCTGTTCAACAAAAAGTACCTCGCTTACGGGATCGATGAGCAGTTTTTCCCGGCGGCGACCCGAAACGCTTTTGTTAGTCTGCAATTCGAAATGTAATCGTGCTGAATGTTCCGGAAGGAAACGCCGGGGACGACTCCGAAACCGGATGCGCCCCGGCGTTTTTCTCACCGGGACCAACGACTGTGGAGGGACGGTATGCGAGCACTGGTCGTGATAAACGGCGAATTGCCCGAGCGGCGGCGTTACGAGACCTGGCTACGGTCTGCCGACATGGTGTTGTGCGCCGATGGGGGGGCCAACCGGGCTCTTGCCGCAGGTATTCTACCGGATTTTGTCATCGGTGATTTTGACAGCCTGAGCTCTGAAACCCGAACCAGGCTGCAAAAGACACAGCTCGTTTATCGTCCCAGTCAGTATGCGCCGGATATTGAAAAAACCTTGCAGTTCGCGGTGGAACGCGGCATACACGAGGTTTGCATTGTGGGGGCAACCCGGGGGCGTTTCGACCATCAGATTTGCAATTTGAACATTATGGAAAAATTCAGCGACCGACTGCACATTGAATTCGTCGATGACACCGGCATCGGCACCTTCACTCGCGATCATTTGCAATTTGAAGCACCGGTGGGACAGCAGGTCAGCATTTTTGCTTTCCGCAAAGCGTATGGCATTACGACGCGCAATCTCAAATATCCACTCCAAAATGCGGATATGGAATGGGCGGTGAATGACGGCCTGAGCAACGAAGTCACTGGCAGTCCGGTTGAAATCTCTGTAAAAGAAGGTATCCTGTTCGTGTTTCGAGTCTGGCCCGATGATTCAGCTCGCACCGATTGATCTTGCTCTCATTTTCGCCTATTTCCTCGCTCTGCTGCTCCTGGGAGTATGGCGGAGCCGCCGTGACGCCACCCCGGATGATTTCCTCATCGCCGGCCGCAGGTTGACCGTGCCGGCATTTGTGGCCTCGCTGGTGTCCACCTGGTATGGCGGCATCCTGGGCGTCGGTGAGTTCAGCTATCGCTATGGTCTATCCAACTGGCTGATTTTTGGCGTGCCTTACTACCTCTATGCCGCGATTTTCGCACTCTTTCTCGCCGCACGCGCACGGCGCACCCGTCACATCACGATTCCCGATCAGCTCGAAAAAGCATACGACCGCCGGACCTCCATTGCCGGGGCGGGCTTCATTTTCCTGCTCTCTCTTCCGGCGCCCTACCTGCTCATGCTTGGCATTTTGTTGCAACTCTTGTGGCCGATTCCGCTGTGGCTGGCGGTCTCGTTTGCCGGCACATTTTCGCTCCTGTATATTTTCCGAGCCGGTTTGATGGCGGTGGTGCGTACAGATATGCTGCAATTCCTGATGATGTTTATCGGATTCGGCGTGCTGGTGGCGCTGGCTGTGGTCAAGTTGGGTGGGATGGATTTTCTGCAGCAGCGTTTGCCGGACAGCCATTGGAAGTGGCACGGCGGACATTCCGTGCAATATATTCTGGTCTGGTACGTCATCGCGATGGCGACTCTGGTCGATCCCAATTTTTACCAGCGCTGCTACGCCGCGCAAGACGAGCGCGTGGCAAAGCAGGGCATTTTCATTTCGATTGGGTTCTGGTTTCTGTTTGACGCCCTGACGACCACCGCCGGCCTGTATGCCCGCGCTGCGTTACCGGACCTGGGCAATCCGGTGGAAAGCTATCCCCGGCTTGCCATGCTTCTCCTGCCCGATGTGGCACGCGGACTGTTTTTCATCGCCCTGCTGGCCACCATCATGAGTACTCTTGACAGCTTTTTCTTTGTATCCGCGGTCACGCTGGGAAGAGATGTTCTGGCAAAATGGCTAAAAGGCCGAGCAGCTTCGGATCACACACGAAAATGGACCCGCATCGGGATGGGATTGACCCTGGTGATTTCCGTGGGGCTGGCCATCGGCAATCCATCCGTGATTGAGATCTGGTATCAGCTCGGCAGCGTAGCCACCCCTGCCCTGCTTCTTCCGTTGCTGGCGAGCCACATCCCCGGATGGGCTCCGCGCAAACAGGCCGCTTTCGCATCGGTGCTCTTCGCCGGTGCGGTCTCTTTTTTATGGCTGGTGGTCAGTCTGAAGGCGGGAGCCAATCTGATGGGGATTGAACCGATCTTTCCCGGGCTGCTGGTTTCCATCATGATTTGGATCGTCGATCGCGTGAGTCGCCGGAAATCACGGCGATGATCCCCCTTCTCCTCAGCCCCGTCTTTGGAAATGCATGCCCGCGACGTTTGTCCGCTGCAAACAGGCTTGCCCGCCTTTAATCCAGCAAGCCGTGCGCCATGTCGGCAACCGAATGCACGACCCAATCGGGCGTGGATTCGGGAGTGATTTCGGCTTCGTAATCCGGCTTATAAATCCAGGTCGCATAAAATCCAGCCCGTTTGGCGCCGAGCAAATCGGTAAACGGGATGTCGCCGACGTGCATGCACTGCCGCGGGGCGACGTGAAAGTGCTCGGTGATTTTGGAAAACATGATCGGATGGGGTTTGCAGACTCCGGTTTCATCGGAGAACACCGTAATGGAGAACGCATCGAGGATTTGATTGCGCCGCAACTGCTCGCGCAATACCCAGGACGGCGTCCAACCGGTATCACTGATCAGCGCCAGCCGGTAACGACGGGCAAGCTGTTGTATCGCCTCGCGGGTCCCGGGATACATTCTCAATGTCACCAAGTTCACCACCGTCTGGAAATAGCGAATGATGTTTTTCCGGACGCTATCGGGGATTTGCGCTCCCACAAAATCCAGCATGGCGTTCATGCCGATATCGGCATCGAACGCTTCCTGCCGCCGCCAATATTCATCAAACACACGGCGGGCGACGTCATAAGCGGCTTTTGCCGTGCTGTAATCGATTCGGGTCCCGGATTCCCGCAAGGCGCGCTGGAAGTAACGGATACGGCGTTCGCGAAAACTCATACGGTCGGTACGCAGGGCGCGATCATCAAATAACGTCCCCCATAAATCGAAGCTAATGACCTTCAATTCAGAACGGATCTGTTGCAAATCGATTTTTTCCATCCATTCTCTCGTTGTTTTTTCCTGTTTCCGAAAGCGTGCAAATTCGTGTTCTGCTGGATTCGAAATTGTGTTGCCGCTGCGGCGTCCGAACATCGAAGACCGGCCCGGAACAATCATGCCCGCGAAAGCGGCCATCCCGGGAAAACAGGCGCTGATGCATTCCCGTTCCCGCCAAAATCATCCGATCGGACATTTCTGAACAGTCCAGTTGCCCCGGCTTCGGATCCCGGACGCCCGACACAATCAGAGCGTTTGAGTTTGGCTAAAGTACATGCTCCGGGTCTTTAAAGCAAGCGGTTTTCGCAACCGGCTGACGGCAATCCGCATCGCCGTTCCTGGGAATCGCAGGAGCGATCGCCTCCGCAAAAAATCCATTTGAATTTGATAGGTTGCCTTTCACCGAAAAATATCGTAAAGTTAATCAGGGTTTTCTCTCTGTTGTCATTCAACATCACTCAAAAAGCACTGCGCCCCGACTTCGCCCGCTTAACAAGATAAAACCATTCCGATGCAACGCGGAGAAGAGTCATGAAACGTCTGCACTTTTGGATTTGGCTGACAGCTTGCTTGCCCCTGTCGGTGGTTTTTTCGCAAGCCCTGAATGATCACACCCAATTGCTGGGCCGCTTCCAGCGGAACCTCGAAACGCACTATTCCGATATATGGGGATACTCCGCCGACGGTCGTGAATATGCTTTGCTGGGGACGTATGAAGGAGTCAGTATTGTGGATGTGACCGATCCAGCCAATCCGGTAGAGGTGGATTTTATCCCGGGGCCGCAATCGCTTTGGCGCGATATCAAAACGTATCAGCATTACGCTTATGTGGTCCATGACGGCAATGACGATCAGCATCCGGAGCCCGGAATGCAAATCATCGATCTTTCAGCGCTTCCGGATTCCGCCCGGCTGGTGACGACCTACCGTACCAATATGGGCGACGGTACCGCGCACAATCTTTACATCGACGGACAGTTTGTTTATATCGCCGGCAATTCCGAGTTCCCCGGCGCTCTGATTCTGGATTTGAGCCTTCCCGAACAGCCGCAGCAGGTCGGCGCGTGGACGGAGACCTACTGGCACGATGTGGTGGCGCTGCGCGATACCGTGTACGGTTCCGCCATGTTTGACGGCGCCGTTGAAATCGTGGATGCCACCGACAAAAGTCAATTGAAGTTGATCACAAAAGTAACCTATCCGGATGCCTTTACCCACAACGCCTGGATGACTGACGACAACCGGTATCTGTCCCAAACCGATGAAGCCGCCGGTCTGCCGGTGAATTTTTGGGACCTGAGCGACCCAACCAGCCCCAAGCGGGTGGCGACGTTTGCGCTGCCGGATCCGGCCATCGCCCATAATACCCACATCCGCGGTAATTATGCATTTATCAGCTACTATTGTGACGGTCTGCGCATCTTAGATATTTCACAGCGTCGTGTCCCGGTAGATGTCGGTTATTATGATACCTACCCGGACGATAACTTTCGTCACGATTGCGGTTTTCAGGGCGCCTGGGGCGTTTTCCCGTTTCTGCCCTCGGGAAACATCTTGATTTCCGACATGACTTACGGCCTGCATATTGTTGCTTTCGACTCGCTCCGCGCCGGTTACATCGAGGGCGTTATTCGTGACGCCACCTCGGGAGAAGGGATTCCGGAGGGGGATATTCAGTTACTCAACCC
>WFVT01000281.1 GCA_015491485.1 Candidatus Zhuqueibacterota bacterium | reverse complement strand
GAAACACGTGATACTCTTTGTCGTGCGGGCAGGTTTTGCTGGTCACGACGGCGCCGCATTTCCGGCAGAAGAACGCATGCTCAAAAAACAGCGGCGTGATCCCCAGCTCCTGCGGCTCGAAATTCGAGAAAATCTTCTGCGCATCATAGGTGCCGTAGTAGTTGCCCACGCCGGCATGATCGCGCCCCACGATGAAATGGGTGCAGCCGTAATTTTTGCGGCAGATGGCATGAAAAATCGCCTCGCGCGGACCGGCATAACGCATGGCGGCGGGGAAGACGCCCAGAAATGTGCGGTCGGCCGGGTAGTACTCCCGCAGCAGCACCTGGTAACTGCGCATGCGCACATCGGCGGGAATGTCATCGCTTTTCGTTTGCCCCACCAGCGGATGCACAAACAGGCCGTCCACAATTTCCAGGGCGCATTTCTGGATGTATTCGTGCGCCCGGTGGATGGGATTGCGGGTCTGAAACCCCACCACCGTGTTCCAGCCGCGCTCTTTGAAGGCGGCGCGGGTTTGCTGCGGCGTGAAATGAAATTCGGGGAATTCCGTGTTCGACGGATGGTTCACCATCCAGATGTTGCCGGCGACATACACGTCACCCTGGCGCAGAATCCGCGCCACCCCGGGATGCGCTTCATCGGTGGTCAAATAAACATTTTGCGCTTCATGGGTTTTGTCGTAAAAATAGGTCTCGCTGACCTTCATAATGGCCAGCACCCGGCCGCCCGGCTCGGTCAGCGCCAGTTCCTGTCCGACCTGAATGGCGTCGGCCTGGTCTTTGGTGACCGGCAGGGTAATGGGCAGGCTCCAGACCAGTCCGTTTTGCAGCCGCATCCGTTTGACCACGGAATCGTAATCGGCCGAGTTCATAAATCCGGTCAGCGGGCTGTAAACGCCGGTGGCAATCAGCTCGAGATCGCTGATGCTGACCTCATTGAGAACGACGGATGCCAAACTGGCGGCTTTGTTCAAAGCTTCTTCACGCTCTTTACCCTCCAGCACCCGGTTAACCAAGGTACCGCCGTGGGGGGGACTCAACTGCATTTCAGGCTCCTGTTGTTTTCGGTCATCGATTAAGCATCGGTTGTTGTTCCGGCTTTGGGCCGCCGGCCGCGGGGCCGTACCGGTTTGCCCATCACCACTTCCACTTCTTTACTGGTATCGCCAAACGTGGCGCGGGCGGCATTGCGCACCCGTTTGGTCAGGTCCCACAGCTCCTGCAACACCTGATTGCGCAGTTGCACCATGCGTTGCCGCTCCTGATGCAACTCTTCGACTTTTTGAGAGAGCTGATTGGCTTTCTCCAGCAGCCGTTCGTAATCCTCCAGCGACAGGTTGGGCACTTGCAGGGTCGGCCCCAATTGCCGCCATCCATGATGCACTGTTATGGCCTGTTGCAGCGCATTTCGCGGAAAACTAAAACTGATGGTGTTTTTCTGATTTTCCAAAACCTCGTTCCTTCTATTAAACCGTCCCTATGCGCGTGCTTTTTTCTTTCTGGTTTTTTTCCGGGTTCCCTCTTTGCCATAGTAATAATAATGATAATAATAATAGTAACTGCCGTACATGCTTTCGACGCGGACGCCGTTCAGAAGCGCGCCGAGCACGGTGCTGGTTTTGACATTTTTCAGCAGGACCGATGCCCGGAACGCCGCCTCGCGGTCGGTCTGGCCGGATTTGACCACCATGATGATGCCGTCGAGGTTGCTGCCCAGCACGGCCGCGTCGGTCACCGCGATGATCGGCGGTGTATCGAACAGGACGATGTCGAACCGCTGCTTGAGTTCTTCGAGCACCCGTTTCATCGCGCTGCTGCCGAGCAACTCGGAGGGGTTCGGCGGCAGCGTACCGCAGGGCATGATGGACAGATTATCGATTTCCGTTTGAAAAACTGCTTCATCGATGGAGGAACGGCCGACCAGCACGTTGGTGAGCCCCACGCGGCGATCGACTTTGAAAATCGAGTGCAGCACCGGCCGGCGAAGGTCGGCATCGACCAGCAACACTTTGCTGCCCATCTGCGCCATGGTGATCGCCAGGTTGGCGATGGAGGTCGATTTTCCTTCCCCCGGCCCCGGGCTGGTCACCAGCAGGGTCTTCAGCGGCCGGTCGATTTTGGTGTACTGAATGTTGGTTCGGAACGTGCGGTACGCTTCCGAGATCGGCGATTTCGGCGCGAAATGGGTGATCAGCCGCGCTGCCATACGGCGCACTTCGCCGGGATCGACATTGCCGTTTTGCGTCGATGAAGGCATCACCTTCATCCGTTTCAGGGCTTCTTCCTCGCTGATCACCGGAATCGAGCCCAGCACCGGCAGACCGATTTTCTCCAGGTCTTCGATGCTGCGGATCGAGTTGTCCATCGCCTCCAACAGGAAGGTGACGCCGATCCCGAGTCCCAGCCCGACCAGCATGCCGAGAATCAGGTTGAGCTTCTTCTTGGGCTTGATAGGCTCTTTGGGCGGTTTGGCCGGATCGATAATGCGCACGTCGCCGAGCTGGCCCACCTCGTTGATGCGCGACTCTTCGTACTTTTCTTTCATCATCAGGTAGATTTTCTCATCCACCTGCGCCGCACGTTCCAGCCGCGCCAGTTGCAGACTTTTCTGTGGCAACGATTCCAATTGCGCTTCATATTCGTCCACAATTTTTTTCAGCGAGGCTACCTTGGGCTTCAGCGCTTCGATATTGGCTTCCACCGCCACTTTGCGCGAAAACAGCTCTTCGTTCACCGCCACCGGATTGATGATTTCCTGCGCCGCCAGCTTGGCGATCTCCGATTTCATCCGGTCGGTCAAAATCTTGATCTGGTCGTCATACTTCATCAATTGCGGAT
This sequence comes from Candidatus Zhuqueibacterota bacterium, assembly GCA_015491485.1. Classification (GTDB taxonomy): domain Bacteria; phylum Zhuqueibacterota; class Zhuqueibacteria; order Zhuqueibacterales; family Geothermadaptataceae; genus Hydrothermovivens. The sequence goes on along the minus strand of WFVT01000281.1, from coordinate 2,274 downwards.
CGTTTTTGTTGTACACGCCCTCGTTGATCATATTGGCGACATACGTGGCGCGGCGGCTTTGCAGCATGGCCATCTGCTTTTTGAGCTCCTCAAAGTAGGTCGAAGCCGAAATCGATTCGATATCGAAGCTCTGTTTGTTTTTCGCAAGCTGCTGATCGATGTACTCCAGCCGTTCGCGGTAGGAATTGAGTTCGGTCAGCGCTTCGTTGTACAGCGTTTCAAACTCGGCCAGTTTCTTGATCAGCTCCTGGGTTTCTTCCGGCAGCGCCACGACCTTTTCGCGTTCTTTGAACTCTTTCAGCCGGTTTTCCGACTCGGCAAGCTGCTTCTGGATGACGCTGAGCTGTTCTTCCAGAAAGTTTTTCACCTGCCGCACTTCTTCCTGACTCATCAGCCGGTTCTTTTCTCGATAGGCGTCGGTGAGGGTGTTGGCAATGAAAGCGGCTTCCTCCGGTGTGACCGCCCGCACTTTGATTTCGATCATCTCGGTATCGCGGATCGGCGTTACGCTCAGCCGTTCCTCCAGCAATTCCTGCACCATATCGTCGAAGGTGTATTCATCGCTGCCGTCGCTTTCGATGCCGAAAATGCCTTTAATGAAGCCGGTGACGCCGGCGAGCATGCCCTTTTTCTGACGCGCCATTTCGCCTTTTCCCAGAATCTCAAGGCGGTCGGCCAACTCCGAATTTTGCAGCCGGCGGATGACGGTTTCGGCCAGGGTGCGGCTTTTCAGGATTTCCACCTGGTTGTTGATCACGGTTTCCTGCTTAATGATGCCGCCGACATCAAACAGGGACAGCCCCATCCCGCTGCCGTCGGTGCGCACCATGACCTTTGCCACGGCTTCGTACTCCGGCGTTACGGTAAAGGTGTACCAGGTTGTCAGCGCCATGACCACAAAAAAGCAGGTGGCGATCACCCAGCGGCCCCGATATAAGATGCGCATCAAATCGGTAAGGGTGATTTCGCGCTCCAGTTGCTCGTCAAGGGTGTGATTGGGTTGCATAATGGTTCCAGTATTCCCTGTATGGTTCACGTGACCGTTTAATGGCTGATTCATGTCGCTTCATTCACGTTTTCAGGTTCAGGCCGAACAGCATGAGCCGGACGTACGACGACCGCGCATGCCGCGATACATGCCCACGGAATTTACGCTTGAAGACGGTAAACGATTTCGGATATCAGGATCAACGTCGGGCGGCGTATATCCAGAAGTAGATTTGTGCGATAACGGCAAGCCGGGCTGTAAAATCGAACACCTTGCCGACGAGGTGGAATGTCGATCCTTCGACCACCACCGTGTCGCCGGGGCGCAGATCCGGAATCAGGTTTTCATCGCCGGTTTCCAGATATTTTTTCACATCGACGATGTACACCTTCGGCTCCGTCTGGATTTCTTCCAGATCGGCCCGCTCGCCCTGGGTCATGCCTTCCGCCATTTCCATCTCACCGTTCATGGCAAGATAGCCGCGCCCTTTTCCGTAGCGCGAGGCGAGCAGCGCCTGATTCCGAATAAGCTTGACTTTGTTGAGCTTGGCTTGTTCCCGAGGACCGCCGGCAAAGGAAATCAGGGAAATCAGGTCGGTACCGTTGGGCACCATGTACTGCCCGGGGTTCTGAACAAAGCCCCAGATGTTGACTTTGATCAGCAATTCATCCTGTTCGCCCAGGTAATACAGGGCACCACGGTTTTTGATGGTTGGAAAGGATTTGTCGGATTGACTCCAACCGGCCTGGGTAAGCAACAGCAGGGAAAATCCGAATACAAGTCCTTTGAGATAAACGTGCTGCTTGATCATAGACTGCCGTCCCCAAAAAGAGTTCCCTGTGCGCTCTCGGAGTTGAATTGAACGATCTCGTTGATGACGCACAGGTTTCCACCGGTTTGCTCGTCCTTGAAACCGATGGAGAAAAACGACTCCGCAAATTTAAAAGAGATCAGAAAAATGTCAAGCTTTGTGTCAGCAACTTAATAGATTCGAAAACATTTTCATGATTTTATTATACCGTCAATGGAAATAAAAACAGAAAAAAGAATTTAAAAACAGAAGCGGAATCGATTTTTTGGATGTGTTGGATCGTAAGCTAAAGCGTGTATCGGCTCCCGGCAGCCGATCTTGAGAAATGTTAAACGATTTTCATAACGCCGGGGAAAATGGTGCAAAGGCAGCCGGAGTATTCGGCGATGACAACACCGGAGGTGAATGGGACTGTTCGCAGGGCGGCGGCAACCGTTCGGTAGCGCCAGAAACCGGCACTTTCAAAGTGCCGGTT
>WFVT01000280.1 GCA_015491485.1 Candidatus Zhuqueibacterota bacterium | reverse complement strand
ATCCTGAATGTCCCCTGTTTTCACGCCAATGCCGGGTCCCTATGATTTTTTATGAGCCACGGATGAGCGTGGATGCATTGTAGCACAAGCTTCCAGCTTGTGATTTCGGCCGACTGCACTGATTTGCAAATTGACCCCAGATGCTTGTGGATGAACCGTTTATGCCTCCGCATTTGAAATTCTTCGCCTGTTTGCCGGACTTTGGCTGGAAAATTTGGTAATAGGCCGGTTCCGTCATTGCGAGGAGTGAAGCGACGACGCAATCTCATAATCAGACGGAATGCGTTTTTGATTTTATTCTCTTATTCTCTCACAGGGACGCTGAGCGCGCAGAGGGTTTTTGTGAATTTATGCTACAGCGCACCGGAATTGCTGCCATCTTAAAATCCGGGATGCTATGATTTTTTATCAGCCACGGATGAACACGGATGCATTGTAGCACAAGCTTCCAGCTTGTGATTTTGGCTAAAAAATATTGATAATAGCCCGGTTCCGTCATTGTGAAGGGCCCCGCATCCGGTGCGGGGTAAACTCTGCGACGACGCAATCTCGGCATCTGAGCCATGATGATGAACTCTGGCAGGGCTCAGAGCTCTGCCAGAGTTCAGCTTTTGCCGAAACGCAGGGAATGTCGGGAAAAAGTTCTTACGCCAGGTCGCAAAGACGAAGAGCACACAGAGGGACGGGGCTATTTAAAAATAACCGCAACGAGATCGCCGCGTTTTCGCCGATGCGGACGCTCACGATGCCCCCGACGGCGACTCAAGGACGATATTGATAAAGCCGGGCAAATAAGCTTAGCCGTTTTTTCAAAAAGGAAACCGTTTTTAGCCGAACCAGTCATTTCGAGGAAAGGTTGTCCAAAAGCCTCCATTCAGCGGTATTCCCGCAAAAGCGGGAAACCATAAGCGCTTGTTTCTCCTGGATGCCCGCTTCCTCAGGCATGACAATTTGGAGACATTTATGCGGTTTTTCGACAGCCCCAGACTCCGCGCCAACGCCGTCTCATCAATAAGAATACGCCTCTTATTTCCCGCTCCTACTGAGTTGATGAGCGTGCCGAAGGAAAGAAGCATTTTTAAATGGGCTGTAAGTCGCTGATCCTCATCTGGATAACCCCATCAATCAAACAAAATCAAACAGATGTGTTACCCGTTCGCGGTGGTTTGCATTCAAATGCATTGCCAATCCACAGCGGGTTTAGTATATTGTAAATCTGCAAGTTAAAGCGATTCGGAAAGCGAAAGAACTGCAAAATCGAGGCAGCCGCATGTCATGGCCTGGGTCGAGTTGGACTCAACGTAGCCGCAGGGTTGCGCAAAGCCGTGCAAAACTCATTCTGCTGATTACGGGACTTTTTTGGTTGCCGGAAGCCGGTGCTCTATGGCCACAACCTTCCGCCCCCGGTGTCGGATTGGCGTTGAGCGGCGGCGGCGCCAAAGGCTTTGCCCACATCGGCGTGCTCAAAGTCCTCGATGAAATCGGATTGCCGATTCAGTATATCAGCGGCACCAGCATGGGCGCCATCATCGGCGCCATGTATGCCATCGGCTATCATCCGGATGAGATCGAGCGCATCGTCAAATCCATCGATTGGCAGGACCTGCTCAGCGATGAGGCCGATTACCGTTTCATCTCCATGACTGAAAAAGCCTGGAACAGCCGGTACCTGGGGCAATTGTATCTGCAAAACGGTGCATTCCGATTCCCCGCCGGATTGATCGAAGGTCAGAAAATTTCCAACATGCTGTCCCATCTGACATGGTCCGTACACCACGTGACGGATTTTACCCGCTTCCCGATTCCTTTTGTCGCCCTGGCAACGGATATTATTTCCGGTGAACCGGTTCCGTTGCGGTCAGGCTATCTCCCCGATGCCTTGCGCGCCAGCATGGCCATCCCATCGATTTTTACGCCGGTGGAACTGGATGGGAAATTGCTGGTGGATGGGGGACTGGTGCGAAATCTCCCGGCGCAAGACGTCCGCGATCTCGGCGCCGAAATTGTCATCGGTGTGGATGTGGGACAGCCGTTGCGCAGCGCCGAACGGCTGACCAGTTTTTTTGAAATCATCGATCAGGCACTGAGCCTGTCTGCAGCCTTTTCCACACGTGAACAACGTAAACTGTGCGACATTTTGATCGTACCGCAACTGAACGATTTAAGTTTTTCCAGCTTTTCCGAAGTCGATGCGCTGATCCGTCTCGGTGAGGCTGCAGCGCGAGAACAGCTCCCGCAACTTCTGGCACTTCGTGACTCATTAAGCCGTACACCGCCCCGCGCCCAGAGACCGCATGCCTCCATCGCCCGCATCGATTCCCTGTAT
>WFVT01000279.1 GCA_015491485.1 Candidatus Zhuqueibacterota bacterium | reverse complement strand
CGTCAAGGGCCTCTGCCGGAAAAACCAGCCAGTTCAGACAGAGTCCGACCGGCTGACCGTCATTTTGCCAGCGATACCGCAGCCGCTGCCATATCACTCCGCCGGGAAGGGGACGCCGACGGTGTTCCACCACCGGGGGATGCGTCGGCGAATGATAAAAAGTTTGAAGGACGCAGCCGATTGCATGGATGATCCGTTCTTCGGTCACGCCAGGCTGTTCTCCACATTAACCAGTCCCGAATCGCTCGGACTTTCTCGCACCGCTTTCGTTGATTTGATGAACAAACAAAATAAAAAGAAGCCGATAAAGAAACAATAAAAAACCGCACTGAGGCGGCCCCCGCAACCTTTTCATCCGAGGCAATTTTGAACGCCTGACTGGGTTGACGATATTTTATAGATTTTTCCCCTCTGCCGATATGTTTAAAGAGTTGGTAGCTGTCCGGATAACAGCGTTTCAATTCGGCAAGCAACTGGAACACGACCATCATCAGGAAAGAGGAATTCGGGGTGGACATGCATCAAAAACGGATTTTAGTTGTGGATGATGAAGAGGAATTCACGCAATTGGTTGCGGATGTTCTCACAAAAGCCGGTTATACAGTGGATCGGGCATTCTCAGGTCCCGAAGCGCTGCAGCTTTTGCATTTGCAATCCATCGATCTCGTGCTTCTGGACATGCTCATGCCTTACATGCACGGCCTGGAAACCCTGAAGCGGATCAAGGAATTGCATCCATCGTTGCCCATTATTGTTTTAACGGCGGACAGTGAAGTGCATGACGCTGTGGAGGCGATGAAACTGGGGGCGTATGATTATCTCACCAAGCCGGTGGATTGGGAGCGGCTCAAAATCGTGATCCGGAACGCGTTGTTGACCGGGAGTCTGAAAGCGGAAATCAGTCGCCTGCGCACTGAATTAAAAGAGACGTTTGGTTTTGAGAATGTCATCGGCATCAGCCCGAGAATGCGTGAAGTTTTTGAAAGCGTCGAACGCATTCTGGACAGCGACGTCACCGTATCCCTCCGGGGGGAGAGCGGTACTGGTAAGGAGCTTCTCGCCCGGGCAATCCATTTCAACGGCCCGCGCAAAGATAAACCGTTTGTCGCGGTGAACTGCGCGGCCATCCCGGAAACGCTGCTGGAAAGCGAACTCTTCGGGCACGAAAAAGGCGCTTTCACCGGCGCCATTTCCACTCGCCCGGGCAAATTTGAACAGGCCGAAGGCGGCACCATCTTTCTGGATGAAATCGGCGAAATGTCGCCGGCAACGCAGGTCAAAATTCTGCGCATCTTGCAGGAACGGCGGTTTGAACGCGTGGGCGGCACCAAATCCATCGAGGTGGATGTCCGCATTATTACCGCGACCAATAAAAACCTTGAAGAGGAAATGAAAAAAGGGAATTTCCGCGAGGATTTGTATTACCGAATTAATGTTTATCCGATTGTCATCCCGCCGCTGCGGGAACGGAAAGAAGACATCCCGGTGCTGGCGTCGTTTTTTATTCGTAAATTCAATGAAACCGGGCCGCACCACAAAGTCACTGGAATTTCCAGTAAATCGATGGAGTATCTGTTGAATTATCACTGGCCCGGGAACGTGCGCGAGCTGGAAAACGTCATCCGGCGGGCGATTTTGAATGCGCGTAACGGGCTGATTATGCCGGAGCATCTGCCCATTACCCTGACTTCGCAGCATTCATATCCAAATCGCAGCAACGGCGGCATGGACCTGCGGACCGCCATAACCATGACGCGCAGCATCATTCCGCTGGAAGAGATCGAGAAAGAAGTGCTCACGCATGCCCTGAAATTAACCAATTACAACATGAGTTCCACGGCGCAAGCCCTCGGTATCGGCCGGACGACGCTGTACCGGAAGATTCACAAATACCGGATTCCTGTACCGCGTTTTGCCATGTCCAATATGACGAATTGAAGCCATGCCAGTCTTTCAATACAAAGCGATGAGCGCCAGCGGCGGTGTGGTTCAGGATGAGCTGGAAGCGCCGAATCCAGCGGCGGTAGCCGAGAAACTGGAAAGCCTCGGCTATATTCCGCTGAATATTTCCCGCAAAAAGGGCGGCAGTAGCAAACTCTTTGAAAAGAAGCCGCGGGTCAAAGATAATGATATTATTGTTTTTACCCGCCAGTTGGTCACTCTGCTCAAAGCCGGGGTGCCGTTGCTTTCTGCTCTGGAGGCATTATCCGAGCAAACCGATAACCCCGTGATGCGCGAGGTGATCGGCAAAATTTACATCGATATCGAAAGCGGTATCAGCCTTTCTGAAGCCCTCGCCAAACATCCGACCGTCTTCGAAGATATGTACGTCAACTCGATCCGTGCCGGGGAAATGGGAGGTGCCCTGGATGATGTTCTGCTCCGTCTCGCCGACCTGATCGAGTATGACCGGGAAACCCGATCCCGGATCAAATCCGCTATGCGATATCCCATCATCGTGGTCGTGTCGCTGATCGTGGCGGTCATTGCGCTGATGATGCTGGTCGTGCCCAAGTTCATCGACATGTTTACCCAGATGAACATTGAATTACCGCTGCCCACCCGGATCCTGATCGCGATTTATGAAGCCATGAGCAATTACTGGTACATCGGTATCGCACTGATTGCGCTGATAATCATCACTTTCAAACTATGGGTGAAGACCGCCAACGGAAGGCTGATTTGGGATAACGTCAAACTCAAACTTCCCATTTTCGGCCCCCTGCTGATGAAAAGTTACATGTCCCGATTTACACGCATGTTTGAAACGTTGAACCGGAGCGGATTGCCCATTTTGCAAACTCTGGAAATCGTCAGCAGAACGGTCGGCAATGCCGCCATCGGTCGGGAAATTGAAAAAGCCACGATCGGCATCCGCCGCGGAGATGGGATTGCCATGCCTCTGAAGCAGAGCAAACTGTTTCCGCCCATGGTTGTCCGTATGATCTCTATCGGCGAACAATCCGGATCATTGGATGAGATGCTCCATAACATCTCCGAACACTATGAAATGGAGGTCGAATACGCCGTTAAAGGACTCACCTCGATGATTGAGCCGATTCTGACCGTCGGCCTGGGGGTCATTGTTCTTTTTCTCGCCCTGGCCATTTTCCTCCCGATGTGGGATATGACCAAAATCGCCCAGTAATCCTGTTTTTCATTGTTCTCGCCG
>WFVT01000278.1 GCA_015491485.1 Candidatus Zhuqueibacterota bacterium | reverse complement strand
GTTTGCCGGCAGCCATGATATTACTGATTTCCCCTATGCACCCTGCACCTCCTATTTGATCAGCGCCCACACAGTCAACGTGCCGGTTTTCACACCGGAAGAGACAATTCATTATTCACCGGACCAAGGGAGAAACTTGTGAGAATCCAGCGAATCTATTTGGACACATCCGTTATCGGGGGATGCTTTGATACAGAATTCAAAGTCTGGTCAAACGCCCTGATGGCGGATCTCGAAAAGGGTCTATTTCAAGGGGTAACCTCCGAAATTGTGATAGCAGAAATTGCAGATGCTCCCGAATTTGTGCAGGAGAAATTCCGAGAGTTCTTGAATCTAAATCCGGAAATATTAAACGTTGATGTAGAAGCACTGGAATTAACTGAAAAGTATATATTGAATAAAATTCTGCCCGCCAAATTTCGAAATGACTTATTGCATATTGCTCTGGCTACGATTCATCATGTCGATATTCTTGTAAGTTGGAACTTCAAACATATCGTGCGGTACGATAAAATTAGACAATTCAATGCAATAAATCTTCAAGAAGGTTACCACACTCTGGATATTTATTCACCCATGGAGGTGGCAGGCCATGGAAAAGATTGATACAATGCAGATGGTGCGGAAAATACGAAATCGCCAATTAAAGGAAACAGAACATCAATCTTTTCAAGACATTATCCGTTTCTTTCAGGAAAAAGCGAGGCGGTTTACTAAAAAAGTCAAGAAATTAGAGAAAGATCCACATTGAATTCCGGAATGTTTATCATCTCCGGTCTCTTCTATGTCATACGAGGCCGTCCCAAAACCTTCATTCAGCGTCATTTCCGCGAAAGCGGGAATCCATAAGTGATTGTTTCGCCTGGATGCCCGCTTCTGCGGGCATGACGATGTGGGGGCAATTCTTCTATTGGTGGAAACCCCGTTTTTTTCTTTATCTACCCCTCCCCACTCCCACTCATGACCACCCGTTTATCATGCGCATGGGCTTCGGCGATTTCACGGCTGATGATCCCCTGCCGCAGTAGCCGCGCCAGCGCCATATCGATGGTCTGCATGCCGTATTGCGCGCCGGTCTGGATGACGGAGTGAATCTGATGCGATTTCTCCTCGCGAATCAAATTGCGGATGGCGTTGGTGGCGATCATGATTTCGTGCACGGCCACACGGCCCCGGCCGTCGGCGCGCGGCAGCAGCCGCTGCGCCACGATGCCCATCACCGCATTGGCAAACATGGCGCGCACCTGCCGCTGCTGCTCCGGCGGAAACACATCCACGATACGGTTCACGGTCTCGGCGGCGCTCATGGTGTGCAGCGTGGCGAACACCAGATGCCCGGTTTCGGCCGCGGTAAGCGCCAGCGAGATCGTTTCCAGATCGCGCATTTCGCCCACCAAAATCACATCCGGGTCCTCACGTAGGGCCGCCCGCAGCGCATTGGCAAACGATTGCGTGTGCTCGCCCAACTCGCGCTGGTTGATTAAGCAGTTCTTCGGCGTATGCACGTATTCAATGGGGTCTTCAATGGTCAGAATGTGGTCACGGCGCTCGCGGTTGATCAAATCCAGCATGGCGGCGAGGGTGGTGGATTTTCCCGAGCCGGTCGGGCCGGTCACCAGCACAATGCCCTTGTTCTGCCGCGCCAGAGTGTACAGCCCCGCCGGACACTGCAGCTCCTCGAGCGTGCGCACCCGGTCAGGGATCACCCGGAACGCGATGGCCAGACCGCGCAACTGGCAATAAATGTTGGTTCGAAACCGTGCGACTCCGGGAATGGCGTAAGCAAAATCCAATTCCTGATGTTGCGCAAAATGCTTCTTTTGCTTCTCGTTCAGAATCTGCGCGATCAGATGCTCCATGGCCTCTTTTTTGATCGGCGCGGTGTCCAACCGCCGCAGCGTACCGTGAATGCGCAGCATGGGCGCCAGCCCCGCGGACAAATGGATGTCCGAAGCTTCCTTTTCCACCGCATAACTGAGCAACCGGTCCAATTCCTGTCGCGTCATACGGCCTACCTTTATTGCTGCACGATTTTCGGAGTGATGAAAATCAGCAGATCGGTTTGTTGCTTTTGGACCTCCTGGTTGCGGAAAAGGTGTCCCAAAAGGGGGATACTCCCCAGCAACCAGACTTTATTGATCCGCACCACGGTCTGCTCTTTGATCATTCCGCCGATAACGATGGTCTCGCCGTTGCGTACCTTGACCACCGTATCCACCTCCCGCCGCGAGGTAATCGGCGCCGTGTTCCGATCCACCGTCACTTCACCGGTAATTTCTTCGATAATCGGGTTCACATACATGGTGATGGTGTTGTCATCCACCACATGGGGGATCACCCGCAGAGTGATGTTGACGTCTTTATAACTGAATGTGACGAAATCCCCCTGACCGCCGACACCACGGGTAATCTGCGGAATCGGTACATTGGTGCCCACGGAGATATCCGACGGCTCGTTATCCATCGCCAAGATACGCGGATTGGATAACAGCCGGCTGTTCATTTTTGTTTTCAGAAAATTCAAAACGGCGTTGAACTGGGATGTATTCAGGGTACCGAAGGCGATGCCGCCGCCGCTGTTCAGATCGTTTTGGGCGGAGTAGCGATAAACCGTGCCGCCCTCCAGCACCACTTCATTAAATAGCTGCGCCGCCAGCGCTTTGGACCAGTCAATACCGATATTGGTTTCACGCTGTGGCGCCGTCTCAATCAGCCGCGCTTCGATCATGATTTGCGGTACCGGCACATCGAGTTCCTGCACCAGCGCATCGATGGCGCGGAGATTGGCTGGATAGTCGGTGACCAGCAGTACGCTGGATCGCAGCCAATATTTCCGTTCGCGTAACGGGGCTTCTCTTTTATTCACATCGTAAATATCGTCTCGGTTATGAAAACTCGCGGTGAGCACACTGATTTTGCCATCGCTGGATTTGAGTTCCTCGATCGCTTTTTTCAAATTGTGGGCATCGATGTATTTCAGCCGGTACACGCGCGTTTCCATCTGCGCGATATTGAATCCGCCCGGCATGGGATTGACCAGCACCACCCCGTTCTCGATTCGGTACGTATAACCATTGGCGCGCAGAATGCTTTCCAGCGCTTGCTCGATGGTCACGTTCTTCAAAGCCACTGTGATTTTGCCTTTCACCGAATCGCCGGCGACGATATTGAATCCATTTTGCCGGGCCAGCATGCGCAACACATTGCCGATCTCGGCATCGCGGAAATCTACGCTGATCCGCGTGCCGTTTCCCAATTTCCGCAACAGTGCATTCTGAGGCTGGTATTTAATCGCGGCGCGGTCGCTATGGCCATTGGTTTTCGGCTGCGGCTCTTTTTCCTGAAACTGTATCCAGATGAGTCCGCCGCTGCTGTGAACGGTGTATGCGGCCTGCCCCGGGACCCGAAACTCCACCCGCACGCCTCCCAGGCCTTCTTTCCAGGGCTGCAAACGCACCCGGTGGCGTATCCCCGGATCGACCACCATGTGGTCGTTTTTGGGATAGCGAACATTTTCCAGAATCACCACCACTGCGGGCGGTTCATCCTGGAAATAATGGGCGAAGCGCACGTCACCGGTGCACAAAAGCTCAAACCGCAAACCGGCCGGCGCCTCCCGTGCCTGGATCATCATGAGACGCGGTGCCTGCGCCCAAAGCGCCGTGGGCAAAAACAGCCCTGCCAGCAGTAGCCATTTACTGAATCGATGTCGGTACATGATGTATCTTGTTTTTCTCATATTGATGGTTTTCCGGCTCCAGATACAGCGTTAACAGTTCTCCCTTCCGGCGCGCAATCACACGATCGTGATACACCTTCAGCAGTTCGAGATCGCCGTCTCGCTCGCCGGGACGCATAATGCGATCCCCGATCAGAACCAGCACCTGCCGCCCCTTCCACGCGATCCCTTTCAGGCGAAGGTCCACCGTATCCCGGAGGGAATCGGCGTAAAATTCGATGGCTCCTCTAAACGGATTGCGGCCCCAGGTTTCATAAGTCACCAGCGGCTGCCAGTTTTGCAGCCGCTTCTCCAGCTCCGCATTGCTGATGATCTCGCCGCGGATTTGCGGCTTTGACGCCGGTTTTGCCGTCATTTTCGGTGCGGCGGCGCTCGCCTTTTTTTTCGGTGGCGTTTTTTCCGCGCACACGAATTGATTAACCACAAAAAAGATGGCGGAAACCACGGCGATGATGCTGAGCACTTTTTCTCGCTTTTGCATGGCGGTTTAACCGATCCGTTTTGGGCTTTGAGGTTCCTGCCGCAAATACAAATTCCCGCGCACCGTGACCTCGATCAGCGGATAACTTGCGCGTGTAACCACAATATCCACTTGCTCAATGGAGAATAAAAACGGCTGCTGATCAAGCTGTTCTATATATCGACCAAATTGAAAAAATTCGCCACTGAGATGAATATCCACCGGCAGCACCAGCAGCGGCGATCCGTCGGAGGTGGTTTCTTCGATGAGCTGATCGTACATCGGATACACAGCAGAGAAACGCAACTGATAACGCTCACCGATCCGAACCAGCCTGCGCAAAATCGCCGGTACCTTCTCACGAGGATACAGACGGCTCTCCAACTCGCGGAGTTCATCTTCCAGCTTTTTCACGTCGGATTTGAGCTGCTCCATCTGTGAGGCCTGCACAGTGGCCGCTTGAATCTGCCGCATCACCGAGCGAATTTGGTTCTGCAGCGTTTCGACCCGCACCTGCTGGGGATGAATCCACCAGGCATACCATGCGGCAACGACCGAAAACAGCGTGCCGCCAAGGATGAACAGTTGCCGAAACCCCGGTTTTTTATGCATACTCATTTTCGTTTTTCCGTTTGATTGGCATCAGGCGTCCACCGGTGGCCGGTTCATGCATTAATAATAACAATTGATCACAAAGGCGATGGCGCCATTGGCCTGAGTTTCCTGCCCGACCATCTCGATGGATTGAAAGTACCCGGAATTTTTCAATTTCAATAAAAACTCTGCCAGATTCGGCCCTTCCAGCGCCCGCGCCGGAAAGGCGATTCCGCGCAAAACGATCTTTTCCACACCGGTTTTTTGCGGTTGAGCGTCCTCCTCCCCCTCTTCCACTGAAGTTAACGGTGCGATGGTCACAGAAGTCAGTGCGATCGATGGAGGCACCAGATTGGAGATGGCGCGCAGATGCTGCACGGCATTGGGATTTACAAAAATTTTCGAGCGATACAAATCCAGTTTTTGCTGCAGTTGGTCCTGCAACCCTTTTAAGCGCATGAACTCCTGTCGCACCGGCTCCATTTTGATGTAGCGCGTTTGCAGATGACTCAATTCCGCCGTGATTTGCTGCATCTTCAGCGTCAGAAATGCCGTGGACAGGCCAATCCCGACCGCCACCACCAGAGCAGAATAGCGTAAGATTTTTTTGATTTTATGAAGCCGGTGCATGCCCTGAAGTTCAACGGGCAGCAGATTCATTCCCCCCGATAGATCCATGGCCAAGCCCACGGCAATGGTGAACCGGGGAGCGCAGGTCAGCAGAGTTTCATGCGTTTCCCATTTTTTGATTCCGGCTATCTGGAACGGGTTCAGAAGCTCAACTTGCGTGTTCAGCATGTCAGCGAGACGCGCTTGCAACCCCGGCACACAGGCGCTGCCGCCGCTTATGAACACACAATCGATGCTTTCCACCTGAAATTTTTCCCGGTAATAATCGATCGACCGGCGAATTTCGTTGATCAGTCGTTCCAGCACCGGACGTAAACTGATACCGATCTCGGAAAGCTTGATGCCCCCGTCGATCGTCTGTTCACTGTTTTCCCCGGGAATGCCATGGGTTTGCCACAACGTCACCGCTTCGGCCTGTGACGGCTGCGGCATATCGAGATTGTAAAATATGGTGTTACCGATCGCTTCAATGAAATCCTGTGCCGCCGTGGTAATCTCACGGTGGAAGTCCAGCACACCCTGGTTGATAAAGACCAGATGCGAACGCCGGGCTCCTATTTCAACGACCAGCACCTTTTTCTGCAGGAGGGCTTTATCGCGCCGGATCACATTCCAGATCGCTACCGGCACCGCCGTCAACTTGGCGGGCAGAACCCCCAGTTTTTGGTAAATTTGCAAATGCTCCGCCACCAACTGCGACGGCGCGACGACCGTGCCGACTTTCAGTTTTTCGGCGCGTCCCTTCTTGACCGTCTTTTGTACTTCAAATCCAAGCGCTGCGCTATCCAGTTCATACGGTAAGTCCTTTCGTACAGCCCAGGGTACCGCTTCCAAAAGCTCTTTTTTGGAAATCCTGGGAAGGTTGAGCTGCCGGTAAATCACTTCCAACCCTGTCAGCGCGGAAGTGATGTAATCGAGATGGCGGAATTTCCCTTTTAAAAACTGTAAAATTTGTTCCTGCCGTTTCTCTACCCGCTCGGCTTCGGCCAGTTCTTCCGGGATGGGTTCAAATTCATGGCACGACACAGCGGAGAGGCTAAAACCGGCGGCGCCTTTGCGCAAATGCACCAGTTTCAGGGCATGACTGCCGATGTCAACGCCGATCAGCGAATGCCCCTGCATGGACGTCCATAGCTTTTTCCATGCCGGCGGCTCGTCTTTCTTTTTCGGCGTATAATGAACGGGCTCGCGCTCGGGGGCTTCAATGGGGGCTTCCGGTCGGGGCTCAGCGGAGCGCGGCGCCGGCTCCTGCTGCACCGCCGGCCGGTCATCCGGTTTTTCAGGTGACGCTGATATCGGCGGCGCCGGCGCCGGTGGTTCACTGTCAGAAAATGATACGGATACCGGCCGGTCCGGTGACTCTGTCGGCGTTTCCCTCAGTGGTTCCGGCAGCGGGTCCGCCATTTCATAGTGGCCGGTTTCGGAGGGACCGGCGGAATCGGCAAGAACACACTCATCCCACACGTCGCTCAGATTCGGAGGCTCGGATTCTTCGCGTGGGATCAGCGATTCCACCGTCAGCGGCGTCTCGTCTTCCGAGGGCGCTACACCGGATTCGGGCTCGGCTTTTACCCCCGGCCGATAAAGATACGACTGGATGTGCAGCAGATCTGGAAAATCGTGCACATCGACCGAACTCGCCGCTTTTTTAGCATGCTGCCGGCGTTCCTCAATTTTCCGCCGTTCACCGGCTTGAAGCAAAAATTCCAAATCTTCTTTGAAATCGTCAAGGATGTCTTTCATCGATATTTCTTATCAAATCATGGGTATTTTTTCTGCATCCGGGAATTCAAAGGGAAGCAAGCCGTTCGCCCCTTTTATCTCTCTTCGTGCGAACATCAAACATGAATTGAGAATAAACAGGCGGTTATAGCCTAATTACAATATCGGCTGTGGGAATAAGTCCTCAACTGATTTTATGGGGAGTTTATCGCGCAGGCGGAGATAGGCGGAAAATTCGATGGGGGGATACAGACCAATTTGGTTGAGACGGGTCTCCTGCAAGAAAACCTCTTTCGGGGCACCGTCTAAAACGACCTCGCCGCGGTGCAGTACAATCAAACGGGAAGCCAGCAGCGCTTCCGGGGCGAAGTGGGTGATATACACCGTGGTGGGAGGCGTTGGGGTGGACTGCCGCAATTGTTGCAAATAGAGCAAAAATTCCTGCTGATGCCGAAAATCCAGCAAAGCCGTGGGTTCGTCAAGAATAAGGTGCCGCGGCTGCATGACCATCACCGCAGCCAGTGCCAACCGCTGCTTTTCGCCGCCCGACAGTTGATGCGGTGCGCGGTAACGGAGATGGGCAAGATCAAAGGTTTGCAGTGCATTCTGAACCCGCTCATGCATCTCCTCATAGGGCAGGCCGAGATTTTCAAGCCCGAAGGCAACTTCCCGCTCAACAGTGGTAGAAACCAACTGATTGTCGGGATTCTGAAACACCATTCCCACCCGACGGCGAATATCAGGAATATGCCGCGTCCATTCCGCGGTGAGGTGATATTCATCCACATAAATCGTACCGCTGGAAGGCAAAACCAGGCCATTACAAAGCCGGGCGAGTGTGCTTTTACCGGAGCCGTTGAGCCCCATAATCGCCACATATTCCCCTTCCGCCAGGGTGAGATGAATGCGGTTCAGGGCCCGGATGCGATCCCCCTGCCCAGTCGAGTATTCCACTGAGACGTTTTCAAAACGAATCATGCGTCTGCGCTTTCGTTTGCAGCATCCAGATCCGCCCGCAGACGTTCATAGACCTCCAGCAAAGGGAGGCCCTGCTTTTCTGCGATTTCCCGGCAACTCTCGAATTCCGGCACGACGCGCCTGCGACCATCCGGCAGGGTAACCTGCTTACAGCGAACTGTGCCGAGTCGGGTCGGCACATCTATTTCCCGCCGCGGCAGTTTACGGCGCTCTGCCCAATATTTGCGCACCCCGATGGTGCTGGTTTGCGCGAACAAAACTTCCAGAAGCGCTGCCTCTTTCGCCGGGGGGGCCAAAACGGTCACATGCATGCCGGGCCGGCCTTTTTTCATCAATACCGAAGTCAGATACACATCCAATGCTCCGGCTTTCAAAAGCTCGTTTATTATATAAGGAAAGATTTCTGGATTCATGTCATCGATATCGCATTCAAGCACATGCACGACATCAACGGTGTATGCCGGTTCTGTGCGGCCGATTTGCAGCCGCAGAACATTCGGAAACCCGTCAAAATCGCGGCTGCCGGCACCGTAGCCGATGCTTTCGGTCCGGTAAACCGGTGCCTCCATGGTTGGTTCTCCCACCAGCGTCCGTAAGATTGCCGCCCCGGTGGGAGTGGTGAGCTCGGCTTCCACCGGTCCCCGGCGGATCGGAATGGCCTCCAGCAAATAAGCCGTTGCCGGGGCAGGAACGGGATATTTTCCATGGCTGCATTGCACCATACCACCGCCCACGGAAACCGGACCGGTCATAGCCAGTTCAAGACCCATGGCATGCCAGGCAACAGCCGCACCGACGATATCGATGATGGCATCGGCGGCGCCCACTTCATGAAAATGAATTTTCTCCACAGGAACGCCATGCACCCGCGCTTCGGCTTCGGCCAGGCGGCGAAAAATGGCTTTGCTCAGCGTTTTGACGGGGATGGGAAGGTCTGCCTG
The DNA here is from genome assembly GCA_015491485.1 of Candidatus Zhuqueibacterota bacterium. Classification (GTDB taxonomy): domain Bacteria; phylum Zhuqueibacterota; class Zhuqueibacteria; order Zhuqueibacterales; family Geothermadaptataceae; genus Hydrothermovivens. Next base: position 9,377 of record WFVT01000278.1, on the reverse strand, counting down.
ATCGATGATGGTCTCGATGTGTGGCAAATGCCGGTGATGATGTTCATGCGGGCATTCAACGACAAGTTGAGTTGCAGAAATACCACTTTTGACCACCCGTTTGCGGCTTATTTGAACCTGTGGTAAATCAAGGCGTTGCGGCAGTTCCAGGATCATGGGTTCATCCAGTCCGGCGTCCAAAAACGCCCCGAGGATCATGTCACCGCTGATGCCGGCAAAACAGTCGAAATAAGCGATTTTCATGGGCATCGTGTGTTTGGTTTAATTTTGGTTTGAAGAAAACAATTGAGATTGAAATGGATGGAGCAATATAATGGCGAGCGCGCAAAAAAGCAAGGGCTTGACCGATGTTCCTGTATCCCCCGTTTTTCTCCCCGGCGTCAGGTTCAATGAATTAACTGGGATGAGAAATCCATTCAAAAACAGCAACTTGCGATACGTTCGTATTCGTGGATGCCCGGTATCCGTCCGGTAAAATACAACTTGATGTTCAGGAGGCGAAAGCAGTCTCACCGTGCACCGAACGCGAAGCCTCTCGCCGAGCGCCTCGCCTTCGGCCAGAGGCTTCAGGCCAATGGGAAAGTCCTCGGCCGGAAGCCTCTCGTGAGCGGGCCCCATTTGCGTTTTGAGGCCGCCGGTAAGAGTGAAATTGGAATCAGCGTGGAAATCTTGCGGCGGCTTCAAAGTCATCGCAGGGCACAGACGCATGAGTTGCTATTGCCCGGATGCCCTTCACCAGGCGGATACGTCAACGGTTAGCGCACAACCGTTCCGGCATCGGCCTCTTCATCATCCATTCGGCTGACCTCAAAAACGACGGTTCCGCCGCCGGTGTATTCATACGGATCAAGGCATTGAAAATAGAGCTTGTTCCGTTCATGCTTTCCGGCCGCCCCCCATCGACCGGGATCAGCGAAGCGGAATGCGTTGTAGTGCGGCATCAAAGAAGCAAGGGCGTGCATGCATACCGGGATATCCGAAGTCAACCGATAGCCGTCTTTCAGGATAAAATGATCTCCCACTTTGTAAACCGGGCAGGTGCCTTTAATCGACTGGACCGTAATTTTTAAATCCATAATGCTGCCCCGCTGTCAGGATTTTTTGGATGTCTGGGCAAAAAAGCCGCTGAAAACCTGTTCCACATTTTTACTTTTGCATTTTTCGCACACCGGCTGGTAACGGTCATGCTCAGCCACTGTAAATTTTTTTACAAATGTATAACCGCAATCTTTGCAACGGTATTCATACGTGGGCATGGCGTCCTCCTCTTGTTTACATTTTCCTGCGGGGTTACCGTGATTTCTACCCTAAATACCTTCAAAAAGCAACTTCTGTTCCTGCCAACGCGGATGCATCGGGTTCCCCGGCCGCCTGTGCATTTCTCCGCCAAACAATGAAATTGTATCAATTTCTTATATTTGAGAAATTTTGACGGTGATTTCTTAAATTTGCGAATTCCCAAAACAGGCAACAATTATTATAAGCTTTCTTAATAGACTTCAACTAACTAAAACTCATAACATTATGCGCATTTTTAAAGACTCGCTTGCTGGCATGGAGTTTGTTAAACCCATTTAACATGCGCCCTTCCTGAATCGGTTTTCTTGTCTCTTTTCCGACCGAAGATATCGACTCAGCATCCATACAGGCTTTAAATGAGCCTATTTGATTTGCGATAACGGCTCATGGCGCCCGCTCCCAAAAGCCGGTGCTCTATCCTCTGAACATGTTGATTCTTATCGATACAAAGGAACATTGTAAAATCGCATTCCTGCCTCAATCGAAATCGTACGGCAAAAGCACGGTGCTCAGCCGGTCCAATCACGGCCGCATTTCCAATTGAATGGATATCCAGATGGCCGTTATACCGAGATCAGGCTGTTCATTGCATTGCTGCAATAGTGTTTTTTGTTCTGAGACCCATTGGATTTGGGGAGTGGCGCACATGACCAGGGTTACCTGTCTGCAACCCAAATGTAGGGGCTTTTACCATCCGAAGCGTCCGCGTTATCCGCCTCGCCGGCCATCCTGACACCTATCGGGGCCCCAATTCAATCGCTGTGAACTCAAGATGAGGGAGGTACCATGGCAGACCATCATTTAACGCTATGGCAGCTGATGCAATCCAAGGGTTATTCCCGCCGAGAATTTCTCCGATTCTGCGGATTTGCTGCCGCACTTGCCGGGATTAAGAGCACCGGCCTGGCTGCCGTTGTTGAAGCCTTTGAAAAGAAACCACGGCCGCCTGTGGTCTGGATGCACTTTCAGGAGTGCACCTGTTGCAGTGAATCGTTTATCCGGTCGTCTCATCCCATCGTTGCGGATATTCTGTTCGATTATCTGTCCCTGGATTACACCGAAACGTTACAAGCCGCCGCCGGGGTTCAGGCTGAAAAATGTCTGGAGGATACCATTAAAAAGTATCCCGGTCAGTACATTTTGCTGATTGAAGGTTCGGTACCGTTAAAGGATGACGGCATCTACTGTATGATTGCCGGCCGCACCGCTCTGGATCTGCTGCACGAAACCGCCAAAGATGCAGCGGCTGTGATTGCCTGGGGCAGCTGCGCTTCCAATGGCTGCATTCAGAGTTCCAAACCGAATCCCACCAAAGCCACGCCGATCCATAAAATTCTCAACAAACCGGTGATCAATGTCCCCGGGTGTCCGCCCATCGGTGATGTGATGACGGCGGTGGTCACGCACATTCTGGTGTTTGGCAAAATGCCGCAACTGGACAGCCAGGGACGGCCGAAAGAGTTCTATTCGCGCCGCGTGCACGATACCTGCTACCGCCGGCCGTATTACGATGCCGGCCTGTTCGTGGAACGCTTCGATGACGAGAAGGCACGAAAAGGGTACTGTCTGTACAAAGTCGGTTGCCGCGGGCCGGTCACCTACAATGCTTGCTCGGTCACCAAATGGAACGAGGGCACCAGCTATCCGATTCAGTCCGGACACGGCTGCATCGGTTGCAGTGAAAACGGTTTTTGGGACAATGGGCCGTTTTACCAGCATCTGGCCAGTTTCCCCGGCTTCGGCATTGAAACCACCGCCGATACTATCGGCACGATTGTAGGGGTGGCGGCGGCTGCCGGTGTGGCTGCGCATGCCATTACCACCAACATCCGCAAACGCCGGCAGATTCATGAGCAAATCCAGGAGTCGAATCCAGAAAAAGATTCCGGGGAAGGAGGTGAAAACTGATGGCACGCATCGTCATAGATCCCATCACTCGGATTGAAGGCCATTTGCGCATCGAGGCCATTGTCGAAAACGGTGTGGTCAAAGAGGCTTACAGCTCGGGAACCATGGTGCGCGGCTTTGAGAAAATCCTGAAAGGGCGCGATCCCCGGGATGCCTGGGCATTCACCCAGCGCGCCTGCGGGGTTTGCACGACCGTGCACGCCCTGGCCAGTGTGCGCACCGTGGAAGATGCCCTGGGCATATCCGTTCCCAAAAATGCAGAACTCATCCGCAACCTGATGTTTTGTGCTCAAATGGTGCAAGATCATGTTATTCACTTTTACCATTTGCATGCTCTGGATTGGGTCGATGTGGTCAGCGCACTGAAAGCCGATCCGCGGGAAACTTCCCGCATCGCGCGATCCATTTCCACCTGGCCGCGCACCTCGCCCAAGTATTTTAAGGCCGTGCAGGATCGCCTGAAAGCCTTCGTGCAAAGCGGGCAACTGGGCATTTTTGCCAACGGCTATTGGGGGCATCCGGCTTACAAATTACCGCCCGAGGTCAACTTGCTGGCGGTGACGCATTATCTTGAAGCGCTGGAATGGCAAAAAGAACTGGTCAAAATTCACGCCATCTTTGGCGGCAAAAATCCACATCCGCACTATCTGGTCGGCGGCATGCCCTGTTCCATTAACCTGGAAGAGGTCAATGCCGTCAACACCGAGCGCCTGAACCACGTGGGCAGCCTGATCAAAGAAGCCATCGAGGTGGTGGAGAAAATGTACATTCCGGACTTGCTGGCCATTGCCGGATTTTATAAAGATTGGGCCCGGTATGGCGGCGGTCTGCGCAACTATCTGGTTTATGGCGACCTGCCCACGCGGAGCTACAATCAGCCGGATTCGTTCAAGTTCCCCCGGGGCGCCATTTTAGACCGCAATTTGAATGAGGTGCACGAAGTTAACGGCCGCGACTCCGAGGAGATCAAAGAGTATGTGGCCCACTCCTGGTACACCTACGCGGAAGGCGACGAAGTGGCGAAGCACCCGTGGGATGGCGAAACCGAATTTAATTTCACCGGTCCGAAACCGCCGTTTGACTATTTGAATACCGACGGCAAATACTCATGGATCAAAACGCCGCGCTGGAAAGATCATGCCATGGAGGTGGGGCCGCTGGCGCGCATGCTGGTGGCGTACGCTTCGGGCGTGGATGAAGTGAAAGAGGTGGTGAACGATACGTTGCAGCGGCTGAATGTGCCTGTCACCGCCCTGTTCTCGACCCTGGGACGCACGGCCGCCCGCGGACTGGAAACCAAGCTGGTGGTCCACTGGATGAAGGAATTTTACGACGACCTGATCGCCAACATCAAATCCGGGGATATGCGCACGTTCAACGACGAAAAATGGGACCCATCCACCTGGCCCGAGGAAGCCATCGGCGTGGGCATGACTGAGGCTCCGCGCGGTGCACTGGCGCACTGGATTCGGATCAAGGATCGAGTCATTGACAATTACCAATTGGTGGTTCCGAGTACATGGAATGCTTCCCCCAGAGATGCCAAAGGGCAGCGCTCTTCCTACGAAGAAGCGCTCATCGGCACGCCGGTCGCCGATCTCAATCAGCCGGTGGAAATTTTGCGCACCGTGCACTCGTTCGATCCCTGTATCGCATGCGCGGTGCACCTGTACGACCCCGATGGGAATCAAATCCACCAGATCACCTTTAATTGAGGAGGGCAGCCATGGCGAATTCACGCGCGATTTTGTACCGGCGGCTGTACGTATGGGAGTTTCCGGTACGGCTGTACCACTGGGTGAACGCCGTTTGCGTCCTCCTGCTCATCGCGACCGGTTTTATTATCGGAAATCCGATTCCGATCACTTATGCCAACGAGGCCTATCAGCAGTACTGGTTCGGAACGGTGCGCTTCATCCACTTTGTCGCGGCTTTTATTTTCTTTTTCAACTTTCTGGTGCGGATTTATTGGGGATTTGTAGGAAACCGATATGCGCGCTGGCGCAACTTCATCCCCCTCACCCGGCAGCAGTGGCGGGAAATGCTGGAGGTCCTGAAAGTGGATATTTTACAAACCGACCTCAAAGAACGCATCTCCATCGGACACAATGCTCTGGCCGGTTTCATCTACTTTCTGTCGTTTCTGGTGTTCCTGTTTCAGGCATTGACCGGATTTGCGCTGTATTCCAGCATGAGCACGTCTTTCCTGCCTAAATTATTTGCCTGGGTGGTTCCGCTCATGGGCGGCGACTTCGCCGTGCGGCAGTGGCACCATATTTTCATGTGGTTTTTTGTGGTGTTTGTCATCATCCACGTTTATCTCGTGTTTTATCATGACTACGTGGAGGGCCGCGGCACGACCTCTTCCATGGTCGGTGGCTGGAAATTCGAACGCGAAGACCGCTTAAACCAGCTCGATTGATGGGACGGCTCTCGCCGGGGACGGATCATCCAATCGGCATGGGACGTCATTGCACGATCTCCGGCGAGGGCATCCTGTAACTTTTCTGGACTCGTGATCGATGCAGGCTGATACATCCCACAACATCCCGGTCCTGATTCTTGGCATCGGCAATATTCTCATGGGCGATGAGGGCGTCGGATGCCGCGTCGTGCAGCATCTGCAATCGCAAGATTTGCCGGATGGCATCACCTGTTTGGACGGCGGCACGGGCGGCTTTCATCTGCTCGATATCATGCAGCAGGCGCGACACATTTTGCTTGTGGACGCCACGGCCGACGGCAGGCCGGCCGGCACCGTGCAAAAGTTGCAGCCCAAATTCTCCAGCGACTATCCGCGCACCCTCACCGCCCATGATATCGGATTGAAAGATATGCTGGACGCTTTCCATCTCCTGGGGAAAACGCCCCAAATAACTCTGTTTGCCGTTTCCATTCAGCCGCCCGGGGAAATGGCCGCCGAGCTGTCTCCGGACATTTCTGCACAAATTCCCCGAATCGCCCAAACCGTGCTGCAGGAGGCGAAAACCTGTTTATCGGATTTTCAACTTGAATCGTAGCCGATTTTTCGTAAATTGATGCAAGACATTTGGTCGAATGAACCCTGGACACGCCTTCCATGCACGAATTATCCATTGCCCAATCCATACTCAACACGGTTCTGCAAGAAAAAACCTCGCGGCAGTTGCCGCACATTCTGAAAATTGTGGTGCATATCGGCGCGCTGAGCGATGTGGTGCCCGACGCCCTGAAGTTTGGCTTCGATGCCATCAAGCAGGATACCGCCCTCGCCGAAACCGAATTGCACATTGAAATCATTCCGGTGAGCGGCCACTGCAAAGCCTGCGGCAACGATTTTGACGTCCAGAATTTTGTATTCACCTGCCCGCACTGTCAGTCCGGCCAAATTCAGATGGTGCGCGGGGACGAACTCCACATCGCCTACCTTGAAGTCGAAGAAACGCCGTCCACCGGCACCGATTCATCCTGAAATCGTGAGGTGCATCCATGACAGCGCAAGTCAAGCTCGAAAAAAAAGTGCTTTCGGAAAACGACCGTCTGGCTGCAGACATCCGGCAGCAGCTCAAACAGTACGGTGTGGTGGCCCTGAACTTTGTCAGTTCACCGGGCTCCGGGAAAACCAGCTTGCTGGAGAGAACCCTGAGCGCATTGAAAGACGAGCTCAACATCGGCCTCATCGCCGGCGATGTGCAGACCGAAAACGACGCCAACCGGCTCAGGCAGGCCGGCGGGCGGATGGTCCAACCGCTGGTCACCGGCGGCGCCTGCCACCTGGATGCGAAAATGATCACCCGCGTGCTGCCGGAGTTTGATCTGAGGCGATTGGATCTGCTGATCATCGAAAACGTCGGCAATCTGGTCTGTCCGTCCAGCTACGACCTGGGCGAGGACATGAAAGTGGTGCTCATCAGCACCACCGAGGGCGACGACAAGCCGCTGAAGTATCCGGGCATGTTCCGCCGCTCCTCAGTGATGGTAATCAACAAAATTGACCTTTTGGGCACCTCGGATTTCGACCTCGAACGCGTCAAAGCCAACGCCCGGCAAATTAATGCTGATCTGAAGATATTTGAAGTCTCCTGCCGCACCGGGGAGGGGTTGGAATCGTGGTACGAATGGCTGCGGTCATTGGTCGGGAATAACCATCAGAAATGAACAGAAATGCTTTTCAGCCACGAAAAATGAATGATAAAAAGTGGAAGCCCTGCGCTCTCTGCGGCTTTGCGAGAGAAAAATAGAACACGGATGGAACGGATGAGGCGGATTGGCACGGATTGATTGACTGAAAAGCCCCCAATAGGTTTTGAAGCGCGTCGATTGTGTTAATCCCAGATCACTTTAATGTTTTTAAGCTGCTTCATTTCGGTATCGCTCGTAATGATGGGGGCTTTGAGCCATTTCGCAGTAGCAATAATCAAGCGGTCATGAAGCTCTCTGAAATGAACGTTTTCGGCGATTTTTAAGATATCTTCGGTCAGCGCAACGATCTGAAAGGCAGGCCGGGATTTAATTCGCTCAATGGTCTGGCTCATATTTATTTTAATGCGCCGTTTTTCAGACAAATATAGAATTTCCATTAAGCTAATTATAGAAATACAAAATTCATTTCCTGGTTCCGCTAAGAGCGTGCGGGCTGTGTGCCCAATATTCCCGGTATTTGCAAAATGACGAATTACCGTGACGGTGTCCAAAAGATATTTCACACTTTGGTTTCCTTCTTCAGGATGGAATCGCCCAATTCTTTGCGGATCGAGGCAATTTCGGCTTCCAGGTCTTCAATCTTTTCAAAGCCTTTATTTGCCCATATACCCTGCAATTTTTTAGAATGTTTTTTCGAGCCCCGGGAAACCGGAAATAGTTTGTTCAGCAGCATATCTACGGCTAAAACTTCATCGTCCGATAATTTTAATATTTTTTCGATTAACTCGATTTTTTTGGTTGCAATCGATTCCATCATGTTTCTCCTGTGTTTTGATAAAACTAATGCTTTTTTACCGGCAACGCAAGCTAAATTAAAACCATGATAAAGCAGATCACGGGCATGACGATCATGGACCTTTCATGTTTTTTCCCCAAATCCCATATCGTCAGCGCCATCCGCGGTCGACTTTTTTGCACGAGGGAAACGCTCATAACCTAAATTCAAATTCATGGCCATTGTCCGACAAAAAATCCGCATCAATGGCATCGTGCAGGGCGTGGGATTCCGGCCGTTTGTGTACCGCCTGGCGCAGGAGTGCCGCATCACCGGCTTCGTGAACAACAGCAGCGACGGCGTGCTCATCGAAGCCGAAGGCACGCCCGAAGCGCTGGCGACCTTTCGCGAACGGCTGCGTAGCGAAGCCCCGCCCCTGTCGCACATTGTTGCGTTCGATTTTGAAGAGCTGCCGCCCCGCGGCGACACGCAATTCGTCATCCAGCAAAGCCGCCGGGATGCCACGCCGGTCACCCTCATCTCCCCGGATGTGGCCACCTGCGATGACTGCCTGCGCGAGTTGTTCGATGCGAACGACCGGCGCTACCGCTATCCGTTCATCAACTGCACCAACTGCGGCCCGCGGTACACGATCGTGTACACCATCCCGTACGACCGCGGCAACACCTCCATGCGCGTGTTTCCCATGTGCCCGGATTGCGAGCGCGAATATCACGATCCGGCCAAACGCCGCTTTCATGCGCAGCCGAACGCCTGCCCGAAATGCGGCCCGCAGGTCACCCTGCACGACCGCCGCGGCGGAACAATCGCAACGGACGACCCCGTCGAAACGGCGGTGGAACTGTTGCGCGCCGGACACATTCTCGCCATCCGCGGGCTGGGCGGCTTTCACCTCGCCGTGGATGCCCACAACGACGCCGCCGTGCGCGAACTGCGCCGCCGCAAGGGCCGCGCCGAAAAACCGTTCGCCATGATGGCGCCGGACATCGAAAGCATCGAAAACTTTTGCCTGGTTTCGGAGGCCGAGCGCGAGCTGCTGCAGCAAATCACCCGGCCAATTGTGCTGTTGCGGGCGCGGGAAAACCACACCATCGCGCCGTCGGTGGCGCCGAACAACCGCTATCTCGGCTTCATGCTGCCCTACACGCCGCTGCATCATCTGCTGCTGCGCGGCCACTTCGATGCGTTGGTGATGACCAGCGGCAATTTCACCGAGGAGCCCATCGCCATTGGCAACGACGAGGCGCTGGAG
>WFVT01000277.1 GCA_015491485.1 Candidatus Zhuqueibacterota bacterium | reverse complement strand
CATACGGCCAGATCAGCCACGGATGGATGGTGCCGTTGTGCCAGGCTCCGGCGGCTTCCAGTGGATGAGCGCCGACCCTTCCGCAATAGGCAGGATGATCCGGTGAAAGTGTACGCAATCCGTAAGGGGTCAGCAAACGGCTATCCACCTTTTCCAGGAGACGCGTGATCTGGGTTTCGTCAAGCGGCGAAAAGGGCAGCCCCACCGCCACCACCTGATTGGCGCGTAAGGCTTCATCAGCGGCTCCGTTAAAGATGCCGTCCGCCAGATATCCCGCTTCAGACAGCCAAAACTGTTCCTGAAAGCTCTGTGCAATCCTTCCGGCAAGATCGGCGGTTTTTTCCACTCCGGTGTCACTGCCCAAAACCACCGCGATTTCATGCAGAATGCGAACGCTACTAAACCACAATGCCTGCACTTCCACGGCTTTGCCGATGCGCGGAGTGGCTTCCCACGCCCCCGCACGCCGGTTCATCCATGTGCGGGCCGGCTGCCCGCCGTCGTTGATCAGCAGCCCGTCTTCAGGGTCCATTTTCACCCCGTGAGCGGTGCCCTTGATGTAGGCGTTCAAAAGCTGTATAAGAAATGGATATTCTTTCTCCAGGAAATGACCGTCCCGGGTGGCCATCCAGTATTCATATACCGCATGAAAGTACCACAGCCCGGCGTCCAAGCGGGTTTCATCGGGCTCGCCGGGCCGGGCGGGGAAACGGCCCGGCAACACCCCCTGACGGGCATGTTCCTTCAGCATGCTCAACACTCGGCGGGTTTTCTCCATCAATTTCAGCGGCAATAAAACGCCCGGAAGCGCAATCAGAATATCCCAGCCGTCATCGGTGAGATCGGGATATCCCGATAGGAGGCTCATGCTGTGGCGGGAAATTCGCGTGGCGCGTTCCACGATGAACTGCTCCGCGCCCAAAGCCAGGGTGGTCATGGTGGAATCGAGCCGGTCATCCGGCAGTCTGGCTACGATCATCTTTTTCTCTTCCAGCAACTGATTCCACCGGTCACAGCCATTAAAAACGCCGGGGCGATCCAGCCCCAGATACAGCGTTACGCGATCGTCAGCAGCCAAATCGATTTCCAGCGCCGCCGGTAAAAATTGCCACTCCTGCTGCGGGTTGGTGCCGGTGTCCCAGACCATCCTTCGCCACTGATGGACCGGAACCGGTTTGGCCGGATGATCAAAACGACAGTAGAGCCAGGGACGTTCGCCTTCGGCGATATGAAAGGCAAAGCCGTTTGCCTCATGCTCCAGCCGGATTTCATCCTGAGTCGGGGAGTCTGTTTCGGGCGAGTGCGGTATAGCAGGACATACTTGCAGCCGGATGGCGGGAGCCTGACGAGGCCAATGGTACTGTACATACACCGCCGCTTCCCGGTTGTGCATCCAAATCATTTTACGCAGTTTGTAACCGCCAAGCTGAAACCGGAAGATCGGGGCGCGGCGCTGTTCATCATATTCAAATGTCACCGGGACTCCGCGGCCTGACAGATCCACCCACCGGCCGTTGAAATACACCCGCTCATGCAAGTGCCGCACACACACGCGCCGCTGCAGCGGCGGCCGAACCACAGCGACGAACAACGCCTCGTCCGCACTCTGCGATCGCCCCGACGCCGACCCCAGACTATAGCCGCCAAGCCCATTGGTTAAAAGCCACCGTTTGTCCCGTCGCTCCATTTCTCGATCATCTCATGAATTACGTTTTGTCAGGCGAGTTTTTCACCTGCTCAAAGCGCCCGTCGCTTTTACCGGCCCATTTAACTATTACCCCCTTCTCCTCCGCCTTGAAGAAAACGTGGTTTTGATCCCGGGAGCAGACTGGGGCCCTATCCGGAATCCCGGGCATGGTCGAGACTGGAATTTCACTTGACTGGATATTGGCAATAAACTATATTGAAGCCGATATTTTTTTGTTGTATTTTCGGATATCATTTTAAAGTTGTTTGAAGCAGAAACTTCAACTCTGAGGGCTGAGCATTCGGACATTATCCATTGCCATTTTCTGGATGCGCTGCGGAGCATTCGGAAATGGCAATGATCGGAATGGTTTTGAGCAGCCACACATTGCCGCTTTCCGCAACATATTCAAGTACGAAAGGATATCCTTGCCACCACCGATGAAACCCGTAAAAGAAATTGCTCCTTCGATCTATCAGGTTCTTCTGCCACTGCCGTTCGCCCTTCGAATTGTGAACTGTTATCTCATCCGGGACACCGAAGGCTGGACCATCATCGATACGGGCCTGCATATTCCGGAAGGGCCCCAGACCTGGTTACAGGCGTTCAGCGACCTCAACATCCAGCCCGGCACCTTGCAGCGGATCATTCTCACGCACTATCATCCCGACCATTACGGTCTTTCCGGATGGTTACAATCCTGGCATACCGAACAGGGCTTTCCCCCACCGCCGGTGTTTATTTCCGCCATAGATGGAGAACAGGCGCACATTATTATCCAATCGGACGGGCGTCAGGTGAGTGTATTAATGGACTTTTTTCGCCGGTGCGGCATGCCGGAAGAGCTGGCGCGGCTATTGACCGAAGATATCCAAAAGTTGCATCGACTGTTGCAACCGCCTCCGAACCGCTTTCACATTCTCTCTCCCGGCGAAACGCTCGTTGTTGGCGATTACCGCTTTCACATCATCCATACCCCGGGGCACAGCGACGGCCATCTGGTGTTCTGGGATGAAGCATCCCGAATCCTGCTCTGCGGCGATCATGTGCTGCAGCACATCACGCCCAACATCAGCCAGTGGCCGACCACAGCGGCAAATCCACTCGGCAGATATATTGCCTCATTGAAGCAACTGGAATCCCTGCCCGTGCAAAAGGCGCTGCCGGGGCACGGCCCCGTCATCACCGATTGGCAGGGCCGGTTGCAGGAGCTTCAACACCACCACGAAGAACGTCTGGCGCATATGTACGATGCTGTGCAGCCATCGGCATCGGTTTACGATGTGGCGACTCGGGTGTTTGATTTTCCATCGCTGAGCTATCATGAGATGCGTTTTGCCATCGCCGAGACACGCGCGCACCTGGAACACCTGGTCCACCTGGGCGAGCTTGCGCTGTCCGAAAACGGCGTTTGGCGCTATGAAAAATCATCGCAATGAGTTGGTAAATGGGAGCTGTGTATCCCAATCATTTTTAGATCAAAGGAGACATGGTCATGAGTGCAGATACCCCGGTCCTCAAAGGAGGTGAATTTTTGAGCCGGGCGAGCGAGCCCGATACCATTTTAGTACCCGAGGATTTTAATGATGAAATCCGTATGATTGCTCAAACCACGGTGGAATTTATTCAAAACGAAGTCGTTCCGGTCATGGATCGGCTGGAAAAATTGGAGCCCGGACTCAGTGAATCTCTGCTGCGCAAGGCCGGTGAGTTGGGACTGCATGCACTGGAAATTCCGGAGGAATACGGCGGCGCCAACCTGCCGAAACTTGCATCCATGGTGGTGGCGGAAAAATTAGCAGGCGCCGGCGGATTTAACACCACGATCTCAGCGCACCATACCATCGGTACTCTGCCTACCGTGTATTTTGGCAATGATGAACAGAAAAAGAAATATCTCCCCCGGCTGGCTACAGCGGAAATCATCGGTGCTTATGCACTCACCGAGCCACAGGCGGGTTCCGACGCTTTGGGCGGGCGCACCCAGGCGGTGCTTTCGGAAGACGGTCAGCACTGGATTCTGAACGGCACCAAGATGTGGATCACCAACGCCGGTTTCGCCGATTTGTTTACGGTTTTCGCCAAAGTAGATGGCGATCGCAAAAAGTTCAGCGCCTTTCTGGTGGAGCGCTCCTTTGAGGGCCTTTCCACCGGCCATGAAGAAAAGAAAATGGGCATCAAAGCATCCTCAACGCGGCAGGTCATTTTCGACAATGTGAGGGTGCCCCGCGAAAATCTGCTCGGCGAAGTCGGCCAAGGCGCCAAAATCGCGTTTAACATCTTAAACACCGGCCGCTTCAAACTCGGCGCCGGCTGCGTGGGCGCCTCCAAGCAAATCATTGGCATCGCGGCGAAATATGCCAAAGAACGGGTGCAGTTCGGTGTGCCCATCGCCTCCTTTGGTCTGATTCAGGAGAAGCTGGCCGAAATGACCCTGCGCACCTATGCCGTCGAATCGGCGGTGTACCGCACCGCCGGGCTCATCGATGCCGCCATCGGCAACAACAAAGATCCGCAGCATCAGCTCAAATGCATCGAAGAATACGCCGTCGAGTGCTCGATCATCAAGGTCATGGGCAGCGAAGTGCTCGATTATACCGCGGACGAGGGCTTGCAGATTCACGGCGGTTACGGCTATTCGCAGGATTACGAGATCGAGCGCATTTACCGGGACAGCCGCATCAACCGCATCTATGAAGGCACGAACGAAATTAACCGCCTGATCATTCCGGACATGCTGCTCAAACGCTCCCTGCGCGGCCATCTGCCGCTGCTGGCCGAGGCGGAAAAACTGGCGAAAAATCTCGGCGACATTTCACCGGCCGAAGGCAGCGGCATGGAACTGGCCCGGCAGCTCATCGACAACGCCAAAAAACTGACCCTACTGCTTCTGGGGGGGGCAGCGCAGGCACTGGGGGAAAATCTGAGGCAGGAACAGGAAGTGGCGGCGCGCATCGCCGACATGGTCATGGTCAGTTATGCAGCGGATTCGGCCTGGCTGCGCACCGTGCGGCTGCAAAACAAGGGGGTGGCTTCCCCGGTTCACGAAGCCATGGTGCAGGTGTATGTGGAAGAAGCCATGGCGAAAATCAACCGGTGGGCGCATGAAGCCGTGGCCCGCTTTCAGAGCAGCGAGCAGGCGAAGTCGTTTCATTCCATCATCGACCGGCTGACGGTGCATGTGCCTTTCAATACGGTGGAACTGCGCCGGCAAATCGCCGAAGCCGTGCTCAAAGCAGAGGCATATCCGTTTGATTTCTGATAGGATATTGAAACACGCCCGGGCCCCCGGCGTTCGCAGAACAGGGATTACTTTTCGCCTTTGCGAGTGGGGGCCGCATGGCATGAGAATCCTGGTAAACGCTTTGTTTGCTCCGCACTTCTGCGAAAGGATAAAAGCATTCTCATTCCTGGCGGTTGACGATGGAACACGATTGAAACGGATAACACGGATTTTCGCGGGAAAGGCTTCATAAATGGCGATTTTGGGCATCCGCAGGATGGCAGCGAGCATCCGCCTGGCGAAATACAGGTTGATAGACATCCTCACCGGTAGTATATCGCGAAGGCTTCCCCATCGCTAATCTAGCGCGAGGCGTCCCGACGAGCATCCTACCCTCGGCCGGAGGCCTCGGGCTAGTTGGAAAATTTAGGATTATTCGGTCCACCTGCAAGTATAAAATCTGGACCAGAGTAGTAACCTTGCGGCAGCTTCAAAGCCTTTGCAAAATGTAAACTTATGAGTTGCTATTGCCGAGGTGCCCTTCTCTGCACGGCTACGCAGCGAAATGTTGAATCCACCCACCGAACGCGTCAGAAACTGTAGAGGCAAAAACACCAGGCATTCCTGGAGATACCTGGTGTTTTCCATGCTCCTTGGCGAGAAAAAATTGAGGAATCTCGACGATGAGAGCTCTGCAAAAATTTTCCCTGCAAAATAAAGTCGCCGTTATCACCGGAGCCAGCAAAGGCATCGGCGAAGCCATTGCCCGGGCCTACGCCGAAGCCGGCGCCAAAGTGGTTATCAGT
>WFVT01000276.1 GCA_015491485.1 Candidatus Zhuqueibacterota bacterium | reverse complement strand
CAAGCTGGAAGCATGTGCTACAATTTCAATACACTTTCCTGCCATTCTATTTGCAAACGTATTTTAACTTCACTCTTTATGATTTCAATCGGTTAAGCCCATGATTGAAAAGTGCCATTGCATTTAAAATGCCACAATGACCGGTAAGGTGATCATCAGCTCATAAAATTTTTGCCATCCGGCGGCAAATCATTGGCGATTTATCAAATTTTTCTTATGTTATGCGGAACCAAAACCCAATGGATCGCCGGCTCCAAACGATGCTAAAATGAGGATGAGACCGGATGGCACATTTCAATATATCGAAGACAGCCAGACAGCTTCAGCGCAGCGTGATGCGCGATTTGATGAAATATGCGGTGGATCCTGACATTGTTTCCATGGCCGGTGGGCTGCCTGCGAGCGAATGCCTGCCAGTCGAGGTGTTGCAAGATTGCGCCGATCGTGTATTGAGTCGAGACAGATCAGAGGCGCTGCAATACGGTCCCCCGTTTCAGCCTTTAAAAGAATGGATCGCGAATTATATGCAAAAACAGGGGGTGGATTGCACGGCCAAACAAATTCACATCACCAGCGGGGCGCAGCAGGGCCTGGCCATCCTGTCGAGGCTGTTTTGTGACCCCGGTGAGTCGGCCGTGATTGAAGCGGTGACGTTTACCGGGGTTCAGCAGGTGACGGTAGGGCGCCGGTTGCTGGTGGAAACCGTACCGACCGATTTGCAAACCGGTGTGGATGTGGAGGCGCTGGAACGCGCATTTAAGCGCGATCCCAGGCCCAAAATGGCCATACTCATTCCAAATTTTCACAACCCACTGGGCGTGAGCATCAGCATGGAAAAGCGCCGCGCGATTCTCGCGCTGGCAGAAAAGTACGCCGTGCCGATTGTCGAAGATGATCCGTATTCGCCGCTGCGGTTTAGCGGCCGGGCCGTGCCGAGCATGAAGGCGCTGGATCGTTCCGGGATGGTTTTTTACATTGGCTCATTCAGCAAAATGCTGGCGCCGGCAGCACGCCTCGGCTGGATTGTGGCGCCAGGGGAACTCGGCGATCGCATCACTGTGCTGCGGGAATCGCTGGATCTGGAATCGTCCCAGCTCTGGCAGCGCATCGTGTTTGAGTTTCTGGATCAGGAGCATCTGGAGCCGCACCTCGATCGTCTCAATTCAGTGAACCGGCGGCGTAAGGAAATCTGTATTCGAGAGCTTCAAAAGCACCTGGCTCCGCTGGGCGTGCACTGGACCGACCCGCAGGGCGGGCTGTTCATCTGGCTGACGCTACCTGAAGGGATTGACAGCATGCGCATGTTCCGGCGCGTGATTGCGAAAAAGATGGCCTACATTCCCGGGGGCGCGTTTGCGGTGAAGGGCGGCTATCAAAACACCATCCGGCTGAATTTTAGCAACCTGGCCGATGATCAAATTCCCGTGGCGATCCAACGGCTGGCAGAAGGAATTGCGGAAGAGCGGCAGGAGAAAGGGCAATAGGTTTCATAGCAGGCGCTGTTTTGATCTATACGGGCGGCTCTTCGTTGTGCGGATGACAGAACTTGAGGATAAATCCGGAGTCAGGTGATATTGATTGCAGCATATTCCATTCCGCAGCCGGTATTGTCACCATACTGATTTCGTGCAACCGCATCGCGCCGTTCTGAGCCACCTGATGGACGCATGGACCATTCGAAAGTTGGGGTGCACAAAAAATGATGAGGAACCCCATGTCTCTTTCATCCGTGCTCGGAAGTTCTGCCAGGGAAGTCTTCATTCCCACGAACGGCATCCGTTTGCATTGCATCGACGCGGGTTCGGAGGACGGCCCGTTAGTGATTTTTCTGCATGGTTATCCGGAGTTCTGGTATAGCTGGCGTCATCAGATCCGCTATTTTGCTGAAAGAGGCTTTCGGGTGCTGGCGCCGGATCAGCGCGGCTATAACCTGAGCGACAAGCCACGCGGGCTCTCGGCATACCGGCTGGATGTGCTGGCAGCGGATGTGATCGGTCTGTTGGATCACCTTCGCCGTGAAAAAGCGTTCGTGGTCGGTCACGACTGGGGCGGGGTGGTAGCCTGGTGGCTGGGCATGCAGTATCCAGACCGGCTACACAAGCTGGCGATTCTCAATGTGCCGCACCCCACCGTGATGCGGCAGCATTTGCGTCGCAATCCAGAGCAGCGCCGCCGGAGTCGCTACGTATTCTTCTTTCAATTGCCGTGGCTGCCGGAAAGGAGCATGCGCAAAAACAACTGGGAAATGGCCAGCAAAGCGCTGCTCAAAACCAGCCTGCCGGGCACGTTTACGGAAGAGGACATTCAACAATATGTGCAGGCCTGGTCGCAGCCGGGAGCGGCCACGGCCATGATCAACTGGTATCGTGCCGCGCTGCGCCGCAAGCCGCGGCCGCGCCGGGACAGCATCCGCGTACCGATACCGACCTTGCTCATCTGGGGAGCGCAGGATCGCTTTTTAGGCCAGGAAATGGTCCAGCCCAGCATCGAACTGTGCGACAACGGACAGGTGGAACGGATCGACGAGGCCACGCACTGGGTGCAGCAAGACATGCCGGATAAAGTCAATCGGCTGCTGGAGGCGTTTTTTGCCGGAAAACGGTAAAACCTTGAATTTGGTTGCAAAATGGGCTATATTGCCAGCGAAAAGCCCGGCAAGTTGAACAGGGTGTTCAAGTTATGAGCGCAAAGCAGAGGGGAAACCGCGTCCAGGATATGGCCGCATCGTACAGAGCACCTTCCCGTCCGTTTACCTACGCCGAGTATCTTCACCTTCCCGACAACGGTCAATGTTATCAAATCCTGCGGGGGGAATTGATCACGTCGCCAGCGCCGGAAACCGTGCATCAGCGAATCGGGCTAAGACCGAAGAAGGCAATCATGCAAATTCTCGAAAGCAATCCAGTGGCAATCATGCTGGATGCCCCGCTTGATATGGTTTTCGATCTGCAAAATGTCGTGCAGCCGGATAGGGGTGTCATTCTCCAAGATCGAAAGTCGATTATTACGAAAACCAACATCCAATTGACCGCAGATTGCCTGCCCGGATCCACATTAACATGGCAGGATGTTTTTCCTGTAGGGATCAAATCATCTCAATTTTTGTGATGGAGAAAGGCTTATGAGCACCAGCACCGCCAAGAATCGAATTCAGGATATCATTGCCCAGTACAAAGCTGCGGCCAGACCGTTCACCTATCAGGACTATCTGGCCCTGCCGGATACCGGGGATCGTTATGAAATTCTGAAAGGGGAATTGATTATGGTAGCGGCTCCCAATACCATGCACCAGATTGTCTCGGGGAATCTTGAGTTTATCATTCGCATTTTTTTCCAAAAGCATCCGGTGGGGATCGTCCTGCATGCTCCGTGCGATGTGGTCCTCAGCGAAATCAATGTGGTCCAACCTGATATTCTGGTCATTCTGAAAAAAAGAAAGGCGATTATCCAGCATGCCTGTGTACAGGGTGCCCCGGATTGGATCATTGAAATTCTTTCACCGGCAAGCGAGCAATACGATTTCGGGCTCAAAAAGGCGATTTATGAGGAACATGGTGTTAAGGAATACTGGATTGTTCATCCAAAGGAACAATGGATCGAACAGTATATCTTGCAGGGGAATGCATTGAAGCTCAACGCCCGCCTTGAACAGACGGGGCGGCTGGCCTCACACGTGGCGGCCGGCCTGGAAGTGGATCTAAAAGAAGTTTTCGATTATGGGATCGATTGAGGCCGTTTTGCTAAAAAAGAGGTTGATCCATTTGCGTTCAAGCGTGCTCTTCGCAAACATCCCGCCAACCTCACCGTACAATAGTTCGATTTATCTTGCACATCGACGTTCCTGCCATTAACCTAAAACATGTTTCCATTTCGGCTTTTCAGCAGGGCATGTCCGGCTCTGTGCCGGGGTCTAAAAAAATAGTGTATCATCCCCAGTAAACGCAAAAGGGGTGGCTGGCATTTTCCCCGGGAAGCAAAACGCCGAGCGCGCTCCATCGAATTCAAAACACAAGATCGCGCTGTGGCTGTAGAGCGGCCGCTCATCATGGAGGGGCCTATTTCAACTTGTCGAAAAGGCGAACTTGTTACGAGTCAACAGGCATAACATCTTGTTTTTAAAAGGAGGATTTGCATGTTTTCACCATCTTCGAAAACTGTGTTTTCGCAAAGCATTCGCGCCTTTTTAATGCTGTCGTTCATCGCAGTCTGGGGCTTCCCCCAAAAAGGAGCGGCGCAGACGGTGATTCAAAAGCGTGACCCCGAAATCGCCAAAATGCTGCAGGAGGTCTCTGCCGATTCCATTGAACGCATCATTCGGAAGCTGGTGAGTTTTCATACGCGGCATTCCATGAGCAACACGACCGATGCGACAAAAGGCATCGGCGCGGCGCGCCGGTGGATCAAAGCCGAGTTCGAACGCTATGCCAGATCTTCCGGCGGCCGACTCAAGGTGGAGTTCGATCCGTTTACCGTCGAGCCGGACGGCCGGCGCATCACGCGCACGGTAACCATGAAAAACGTGCTGGCGATTTTGCAGGGCACCGATCCCAACGATGATCGCGTGTTCATTGTCAGCGGGCATTATGATTCCCGCGCATCCAATCCGCTGGACTCCACCAGCTTTGCCCCGGGGGCAAATGACGACGCTTCCGGCACCGCCGTCACGATGGAACTGGCCCGGGTGATGAGCCAACGCGCGTTTCCGGCGACCATCATCTTTGCCGCGGTGGCCGGCGAAGAACAGGGTTTGTACGGCTCCGGGCACCTGGCGCAGCGCGCCAAAGAAGAAGGCTGGAATGTGGTGGCCATGATTACCAACGACATTGTTGGCAACACCGTTTCAGGCGGCACGAATCTGAAAGACAATCTGCACGTGCGCGTGTTCAGTGAAGGCGTGCCGGAGAACGAGACTGAGCGGCAGGCGCGCATCCGGCGGTCCGTGGGCGGAGAAAACGATTATCCATCTCGGCAGTTTGCGCGTTATATCAAAGAGATCGGCGAGCGCTATGTGGATCAGATGACGGTGGTGATGATCTACCGGCGGGACCGCTTTTTGCGCGGCGGGGATCATACCCCGTTCAATCGTTTGGGCTATACCGCGGTTCGCATCACCGAGATGAATGAGGACTACCGCCACCAGCATCAGGATGTGCGGACGGAAAACGGTGTGCAATACGGCGATTTACCGGAGTTCGTGGATTTCGACTATGCGGCGCAGGTGGCGCGGGTGAATCTGGCCACCCTGGCCAATCTGGCGCTGGCGCCGGGACAGCCTCGGGACGTCGGCATTGTGGTCAGTCGGCTGACCAACTTCACAACATTGCGCTGGTCGCCGCCGAAACAGGGCAAACCGGCCGGTTATTACGTGCTCATGCGTGAAACCACAAGCCCAATTTGGCAGCGCAAGTTTTTTGTCAGCGACACTACGGTAACCCTGCCGTATTCAAAGGACAACTTCTTCTTTGCAGTGCAATCGGTGGACGAAGCCGGGCATGAGAGCCTGCCGGTATTTCCAAAACCGGTGCGGTAATGGTGATATTCAAGGCGTTCGATGAGAATGACGGAATAGAGCAAGGAACGACAATGGTCTTGTTTGGTGTATCACAAGCCCTTTTGTCGCGCAAGCAATCTGTAGTGAATGCATCTCAGTAGCACAAGCATCTTGCTTGTGAGCCGTAGCATAAACGTTCTTGCTTGTGAGTTCCGTGAACCTATGATTGGATCGAAGTACTACCCGTCATCGCGAGCGTTCGCGAATGCGAACGCGCGGCGATCTCAGGCAGCATCGGCGTTTACACCGGTGTAGCGCAAGCATCCCTGCTTGCGAACCACAGAGCACCCAAAGAACGCGGAGAAGGCTGGCATGGAACACGGATGACACAGAAGAGACGGATCGGCGCGGATGGTCTGCTTGATTCAACTTCCCGGCACCTCGCAGGTGCCGGGGAAGTGTGCCAGCCCCACGCTGCCAGGCCCCCACGCTGGCAGGGTTTCCATCCCTGCCAGCGTTGCTTCTACGCCAAACACCATCCGGCGCCTCCGAAGTGCCGGAAATGCGCTAAACTCTCCTGCACTAACGATTATAGCAACCTGGGAAGAAGGCTGCCGCGGCATGCATCCGGTCGTCATGCCTTGTGACGCTGGCGAAATTCCAAAACCCCTTGTTACTAAAGGAGGATGGACCATGAGGTACAAAATTCGGCTGTGGTTTTGTCTGTTAATGACTACCATAATGATGGCCGTTCAGCCGGCTTTCTCGCAGACCGGCGATGTGCAAAAGCTGCTGGCGGCGCTGCTGCAGGACACGCCGCTGGAGGAAGACCTGCAGGAACTGACCGATCAATTCGGGGGACGGCCTACCGGCTCCGAAGCCAATCTCAAAGCCGTAGAATGGGGCGTGCAGAAATTCCGCGAAATCGGCGTGAAGGCGTGGAAAGAGCCGTTTGAAATGCCGGCGCTGTGGCTGGAAGAGTCGTCCGAGCTGCGTATCCACGGCGATGTATCGTTTGCGCCGCGGGTGGTGGCCATGCCATTTTCCGTGGGCACGCCGCCGGAGGGGCTCACCGCGCCGCTGGTGGATGGCGGCTTTGGCACCGAGGATGATTTTACCCGGCTGGGGGAAAAAGCCAGAGGCGCATTCGTGCTCGTGGAAACGCGCGAGCTCCGCCATCTGGACGACCTGTTTCGTGAGTACGGCGAGGCCGTGGCAATCGAAAAGCGGGCGTTTGCCGCGGGCGTAAAAGGGCTGATTTACATGGCCTCACGGCCGCGCAATTTGCTGTACCGCCACAATGCGTCGCTGGGGCCGGCCAACAAGCACCCGCTGCTGGTCATGGAGCGCGAAGGCGCCAAACGGGTGTTGCGATTGCTGCGCGCCGGCAAACAGCTCCAGGCCACGGCCAAAATCCGGGTGAAACGCGGCGGACCGTACACCAGCTACAACGTGATCGCCGAAATCAAAGGCCGGGAAAAGCCGGAGGAAATCGTCATCGTCGGCGCGCACCTGGACTCCTGGGATCTGGGCACCGGCGCACTGGATGACGGCTGCAACGTCGCCATGCTGATCGACATCGCCCGGCAGATCAAGAAGCTGGGTCTGCAGCCGCGGCGGACGATCCGCTTCGCGCTGTGGAACGGCGAGGAGCAGGGCATCATCGGCTCGTGGAAATACACTGAGCAGCACGAAAAAGAGCTGGACCGTTACGTGATGGCGGCGTCGTTCGACATCGGCAGCGGACGCATCACCGGATTTTTCACCAACGGCCGCAGCGAACTGCTGACCGCGGTGGAAAAGGCGCTCGAGCCGGTGGCCGGTCTCGGACCGTTCACGCACATCAACGAGCCCCTGGTGGGGACGGACAATCTGGATTTCATGCTGCAGGGCGTGGGCAACCTGGTGGCGAATCAGGAGTCAGCGAACTACGGGCCAAATTACCACGCGCGCTCGGATACGTACGATAAAGTGGATTTGCGGCAACTTCGCCTGAACATGCTCATCGCCGCGGCGGTGACATACGGCTTCGCCGAAATGGATGTGACCTGGGGCAGGCAGTCTTACGAAGAGGTGAAAAAACTGGTGGAGACCACCTCGCTGGGGGATCAGCTCAAAGGCATGGGCATGTGGGAGTCGTGGGCCAAAGGCCTGCGCGGCCGCCGCCCGGGGAAGTGATGTTTTGCACCACAAAGGCACCAGGCGCTGTAGCACAAGCATCCTGCTTGTGAAATGTAGCACAAACATCCATCCTGCTTGAGAAATGTAGCGCAAGCATCCCTGCTTGCGAACCACAGAGCACCTAAAGAGTGCGGAGAAAGCCGAAATCGAACACGGATGACACGGATGAGACGGATCGGCGCGGATGGTCTGCTTGATTCAACTTCCCCGGGAACCTCGCAGGTGCCGGGGAAGGGTACCAGCCGCACGCTGCCATGCTCCCCACGCTGGCAGGGTT
>WFVT01000275.1 GCA_015491485.1 Candidatus Zhuqueibacterota bacterium | reverse complement strand
CCGCAAAAACCAGCACTTCTATTAATTTTATTAATAATATGCACTTTGCCGGTATCCCGGGCTGTGGCATAGTAATTGATTAAACCTGTAGTGAAAAATACAGGAATTCAAAAAACAGATTCTATTCCGGTGAATGCCATAAAACCCAAAAAGAAACCGGTACTGAAGATTGGTCAGGTGGCGAGAAAGCTTGACATCGCGGTTGAAACGATCCGAATGTACGAGCGAGAAGGTCTAATCATTCTTGAGAAAACCGAAACGGGCCAACGCCTTTTTTACGATGAAGATTTGCACTGGCTCATCTGCATTCGCCGGCTCATCAAGGATGAGGGATTGAATATCGAAGGCATTCGCAGGCTGCTGGCGCTGCTGCCTTGCTGGGAGTTGCGTCCTTGCAGTCTGGAAGAACGGCGGCAGTGTCCGGCTTATACCGGAGCTCTAAAACCGTGCTGGATGATCAAATCACAAATCCCGGTGAGCTGCCGCGCCGAAAATTGCCGCGAATGTCCGGTTTATCAAAATGCGTCCCGGTGTGAAAATTTGAAAGCCCTATTGTTTAAAATTAAACATCAGGAGATCCGATCGTTGACCAAACCCCATTGAGCACGTGTGAATCCATCCATTAACGGACTATTGGCTGAAGAGGGATGAGTATGAAAAACTTAGTGATTCTTGGAGCCGGAACAGCGGGGACCATCATGGCCAACAAGCTTTCCGCTGCTCTGGATAAGACCGAGTGGCAAATCACCGTGGTTGACCAGGAAGAAATTCATTATTACCAGCCCGGTTTTTTGTTCATTCCGTTTGGCATTTATACCCGCGAGGATGTCATCAAACCCAAGCGCGATTACCTGCCTCCGGATGTGAATCTCATCATGTCGAAAATTGAAGTCATCGAACCCGACCGCAACCGCGTCAAGTTGCAGAACGGCAAGGTACTGAACTATGATTTTCTGATTATCGCCACGGGCTCGCAAATTCATCCGGAGGAAACCGAAGGCATGCTGAACGGCGCCTGGCACAAAAACATTTTTGACTTCTACACTCTGGAAGGCGCCGTGAAGCTGGCGAACTTTTTGAAGTACTGGGAAGGCGGGCGCATGGTGCTGAATATCGTGGAGATGCCCATCAAGTGCCCGGTGGCGCCGCTGGAGTTCGTTTTTCTGGCGGACTGGTGGTTTACCGAGCAGGGCATCCGCGATAAGGTGGAGATTGTGTTCGCGACTCCGCTTCCCGGTGCGTTCAACAAGCCTCGTGCCTCGCATTTTCTGGGGAATTTCCTCGAAAAGAAAGGCATCCATCTGGTGCCCGAATTTAACATCGAGCGGGTGGACAGCAGCAAGAACAAAATCATTTCGTACGATGAGAAAGAAATCGAATATGACCTGCTGGTGACGATTCCGACCAACATGGGCGATGAGGTGATCGCCCGCTCGGGATTGGGTGACGACCTCAACTTTGTGCCGACCGATAAGCATACTCTGCAATCGACGCAATTCGAGAATATCTTTGTCATCGGCGACGCCACCAACTTGCCGTCGTCAAAAGCCGGATCGGTGGCTCATTTTCAGTCCGAGGTGCTGTTCGAAAACATCCTGCGCGCCATCGAGGGACGACCGCTGCTGCCCAAATTTGATGGACATGCCAACTGCTTCATCGAATCGGGCTTTGGCAAGGGCATTTTGATCGATTTCAACTACGATGTGGAGCCGTTGCCCGGCAAATTCCCGCTGCCCGGCATCGGGCCGTTTTCGCTGCTGGAGGAAACCAAGATGAACCACTGGGGCAAAATGATGTTCCGGTGGATGTACTGGAATTTGCTGTTGAAAGGGGCGGAACTCCCCATCGAAGCGCAGATGAACCTTGCAGGAAAGAGGCTGTCATGATGGAAACCACGACCTATCAAGACGCACAGGCGCAGCAACTGGCCGAAATCAATCGCAAGCTCGATTTCATCGTCGAGCAGATGCAGATTGAAGCCCGACACCGGCAGGAAAGGAAAGAGCTGACCGACGACCTGAACCGCATTGCGGTGGATATTTTCCAGACCGCGGTGGAAGAGCTGGACGAGGTGGCGCATCATTTTGACACGCGGGATCTGCTGCACCTTGTCAAACGGCTGATGCGGAACACCCGCAATCTCATCAAACTTCTCGATCAACTCGAGAGCGTGAGCAATTTCGTCCAGGACGCCGCTCCCATCGGAAAGGAAGCGTTTCTGGACTTGCTCTACACCCTCAACGAACTCGACCGCAAAGGCTATTTTGATTTCATGAAGGAGCTGCTGAAAATCATCGATCGCATTGTGACTTCGTTCTCAGTGGATGACGTGAAAGCGCTCGGTGACAACATTGTGACGATTTTGAACACGGTCAAGAATTTGACTCAACCCGAGATGCTGCACGCCATCAACAATGCGGTATCGGTGTACAAGAATCTGGATATCAGCGTAAAGGAAGAGATTTCCTATTGGGACCTCATCAAAGCCGCGCGTACACCGGAAATGAAACGAGGGATGGCGTTCGCGATTCAGTTTTTAAAGAATCTGGCGGAGACGCAATTCGAGTCACAGGAAAATGGCACTAAACCAAATATCACTCATAATCAACCCCAAACCGATGAGGTGTGAAAATGGACGTGAAACAAGTGCAGATGGATGCCGAGGGCTTTTTGGTGGATTACAAAGAATGGGATGAGGAACTGGCGAAAGAGATCGCCAAAGAAGAGGGCATCGAGGAACTGACCGACCGGCACTGGCATGTGATCCGGTTTATGCGCGAAGAATATGAAAAAACCGGGCAGGTGCCGACGATCCGGCGTTTGAAAAATGCCGGCGGCATTCCAACCAAAGAATTGTACGCGCTGTTTCCCAACGGTCCGGCCAAGAAAGCCGCCCGGATCGCCGGTCTGCCCAAACCGCAGGGATGTGTCTAATTCAAACCCATGGAGATTGAAGCGATGAGCGACAATGGCAAACTGAAAAAGGTCTCGATCATCATTTCCAAAGGCTCCCTGGAAGGGGTGTATCCCGGCCTGATCATGGCGAATGGAGCCCGCATGGAAGGCATCGAAGCGAACCTGTTTTTTACTTTCTTTGGATTGGATGCGATTACCAAAAAGCGCATGAAAAAGCTGAAGGTGGCCACGGTGGGCAATCCGGGATTGCACATGCCCACACTGATAGGCATGCTCCCCGGCATGTCTGCGTTTGTAACGGCGATGATGAAAAAAGAGATGGAAAAGCTCGATATTCCCCCGGTGGATGAGTTCCTGGAAATGATCTCGGACGCCGGAGCCCGGATCTATGCGTGCAAGGCGACTGTGGAAATGTTTCATTTGACCCGGGATGATTTCTGCGACCAGGTGGATGACATCATCAATGTCGGCAAATTCTATGAACTCGCTTCCGGCGGAGAAATCATTTTTACGTGATACTCTCCATTTTCGTCCCCGGGAACGGCGGCAATGCCCGGCCGCCGTTCCTGCTGCGGACGGCTTCCAAAGTCGAGAATAGAATCGCCGCCTGCGGACAGCCAACAGGTTTTCTTATGAGACGTGGTTGAGGATGTGTATTATCAGAAATTCTTATAATTGAGAATTTCACGTCCCATTTTCCCATTTTGGAAAAAATCTCCCCTTTCGTCGTCTATCCAGCATTTCCATTAATTCATTAGTAATCTGCAAGTTATCCTACCGGACTTTATCTGCCCAAGTCTGGCATGACAATTGATGTATTCGAAGATAGCAATATTAAAATATATCTATACTCATAGATTTTTTCTGACAAAAGGCAAAAGGAAAGACCATGGCCAGAGAACTTTCT
>WFVT01000274.1 GCA_015491485.1 Candidatus Zhuqueibacterota bacterium | reverse complement strand
GTGTTTTATCCGCGTGCATCTGTGGCTAATTAAAAAAATCATTTGTTGCCACGATTTTTGAATAGGGCTAATTCAGATGCACTTCATCATGAAATCAATAAGAATTCTCTGCGCGCTCCGCGCCTCTGCGAGAGCATATAATCAAACCCGCATTTCTTTTTGGTGATGAGATTGCGTCGTCGCTCCGCTCCTCGCAATGACGGAGTCGGCTCGGTAGCCGTTCCTAAATCCGAAAAAAAGCCAAGCCTTCCGGACAAACCAATTTTGCCAAAACCGCACGATCCAGCCGCTTTCCACAAAAAACTCTGCGTCCTCGGCGGACTCTGTGGTTTGCCGCTGGATTTAGAGCCCTCGCCAACCATCATCGTTTTTCATCCGCAAGAAATCATGCCAGGTTCACAAATCATTGCCTTCCCGCCGTAGTCACAAGCTGGAAGCTTGTGCTACATTATTACACGCTGGGAGCTTGTGCTACAGTGTATCCGCGTCCATCCGTGGCTCATAAAAAATCAGGGTATTCGGCAGATGAGCCAAAAACGGCGGACATTCAGAAAATCCAATTTCGAATCTTTCATTTGCAGGCAAAAAATTGTATATTAAATTTCTTCAAAGACACATTTCGAGAACAATCCAACAAAGCAATGAGTACAGATCGAAGCGGGACTATGGCAGAGCGAGACAAAATCGTTATTCAGGGCGCCCGGGAACACAATTTAAAAAACATAAACGTTGAAATTCCGCGCAATCAGCTCGTGGTGATCACCGGCCTCTCCGGCTCGGGGAAATCCAGTCTGGCGTTCGATACGCTGTACGCCGAGGGACAGCGGCGTTATGTGGAATCGTTGTCGGCGTATGCACGGCAGTTTCTTGGCCTGATGGAAAAGCCGGATGTGGATTTTATCGAAGGGCTGTCGCCGGCCATTTCCATCGAGCAGAAGACATCCAGCCGCAATCCGCGCTCCACGGTGGGCACGGTCACGGAAATTTACGATTACCTGCGCCTGCTGTTTGCGCGCATCGGTAAGCCGCACTGCTACCAATGCGGCAAGCCCATCGAGCGGCAGACCGTGCAGCAGATCGTGGATGCGGTGATGGCGCTGCCACAGGGCACCAGGTTCCAGGTATTGGCGCCGGTGGTGCGCGGCCGCAAGGGCGAATACGCGCAACTGTTCGAGGAAGCGCGGCGCGATGGCTTCGTGCGCGTGCGCGTGGACGGCGAAGTGCGTGATCTGGCCAGCGAGATCAAGCTGGAAAAGAATTATAAACACAACATCGAAATCGTGGTGGACCGGCTGATCGCCGAGCCGGGCATCAAAACCCGCCTGACCGACTCCATCGAAACCGCGCTGAATCTGGCCAGCGGGCTGGTGCTCATCGATGTGATCGGTCAGAAAGAGATCATGTTCAGCGAGCATTACGCCTGCGTGGACTGCGGCATTTCCATGGAGGAGCTGGCGCCGCGCATGTTTTCGTTCAACAGTCCGTACGGCGCCTGCAAAACCTGTAACGGGCTGGGCACGCGCATGGAAGTGGATCCCAATCTGGTGATCGAAGATGAGAACCTGTCCATTTCCGAAGGCGCGATTTCGGTGTGGGGCGAAAACCGCGACGGCTGGTACTACAATCAGCTCAAAAGCGTGGCGCGGGAATATGGCTTTTCTCTGGATCAGCCCTGGAAAACGCTCACCGAGGAACAGAAGCACGTCGTGCTGTATGGCACCGGCGAGCGCGAGCTGAAATTTACCTATGAACGCGGGAACGGCCGCATTCAGGCGGAGTTTTATGGCAAGTTCGAGGGGGTGATCCCCAACCTGGAACGGCGCTACAAGCAAACCGATTCCAACTACATCCGCCAGTGGATCGAAGGGTTCATGAACGTGCGGCCCTGTCCGGCCTGCAAGGGTGCGCGGCTGCGGCCCGAAGTGCTGTCGGTGACCATCCAGGGCAAAAACATTTACGACGTCACCCGGCTGTCCATCGGCGAGGCGGCGAAATTTTTCAATGAGCTGAACCTGACCGAGCGCGAGCAGCAGATCGTGCACCAGATTCTCAAGGAAATTCGTCAGCGGCTCGGGTTCCTGCTCAATGTCGGCCTGGATTACATCACACTCGATCGCAACGCCGGCACCCTGTCCGGCGGCGAGGCGCAGCGCATTCGCCTGGCCACGCAAATCGGCAGCCAGCTCGTGGGCGTGCTGTACATTCTGGACGAGCCGTCCATCGGGCTGCACCAGCGGGACAATGCGCGGTTGATCAACACGCTGAAAAATCTGCGCAACCTCGGCAACACGGTGGTGGTGGTCGAGCACGATCAGGAGACCATCGAGTCGGCGGACTGGGTGATCGATCTCGGGCCGCGCGCGGGCATTCATGGTGGCGAGGTGGTGGCCGCCGGCCCGCCGAATCTCATCGCCGCCAACGACAAATCGCTGACCGGTGCCTACCTTTCCGGCCGCAAGCGCATCCCGATTCCGAAAAAGCGGCGGCCGGGAAACGGCCATTCGCTGCGCATTTACGGTGCCCGCGGCAACAATCTGAAAAATCTCGATGTCGAGTTCCCGCTGGGCAAGCTCATCGTGGTGACCGGCGTCTCCGGATCGGGTAAGAGCACGCTGATTAATGAGACCCTGTACGCCGCGCTGGCGCGGGAAATCATGCGGGCGAAAACCACGCCGCTGCCGTATGACCGGCTGTCTGGGCTGGAGCATATCGACAAGGTCATTGACATCGACCAGTCGCCCATCGGACGCACGCCGCGCTCGAATCCGGCCACCTACACCGGCCTGTTTACGCCGATCCGCGATTTGTTCTCGCAGCTTTCGGAAGCGAAAATCCGTGGTTACAAACCGGGCCGGTTCAGTTTCAATGTCAAAGGCGGGCGCTGCGAAGCCTGCCAGGGCGACGGCATCATCAAAATCGAAATGCACTTCCTGCCGGATGTGTACGTGACCTGTGAGGTGTGTAAGGGCAAGCGGTATAACCGCGAGACCCTGGAAATCAAATACAAGGGCAAGTCAATTGCCGATGTGCTCGACATGACCGTGGAAGAGGCGCTGGAGTTTTTCGCCCACATCCCGGTCATCAAACGCAAGTTGCAAACCCTGTACGATGTCGGGCTGGGCTACATCCACCTCGGCCAGCAGGCCACCACGCTGTCCGGTGGCGAGGCGCAGCGGGTGAAGCTGGCGGCAGAGCTGTCGAAAGTCGCCACCGGCCGCACGGTGTACATCCTGGACGAGCCCACGACCGGCCTGCATTTTGAGGACATCAAGATGCTGCTGGGCGTGCTCAACCGGCTGGTGGATAAAGGCAACACGGTGATTGTCATCGAGCACAATCTGGATGTGATCAAAACCGCGGACTGGATCATCGACCTCGGGCCCGAGGGAGGCGATGCCGGCGGCCGCATTGTGGCGACCGGAACACCGGAACAGGTGGCCGAGGTGAAAGCATCGTACACCGGCCAGTTCATTCGCCGGCTGCTGGAAAAAGAGTCCGCCGAATCCGTACCCACCAGCGCGGCATGAGACTGTTTATCTGCCGTCGGAGAAAAAACGGACGTTTGCAAACCCCAATGCCATCCTGCTTTGATAATCGTCCTTCGCCCGGCGCAAGGAGCCGGTCGCCGTGGGGGCTGGTTTGGATTTTGGCGATCGGCATCCTGCTGCCTTCCTGTAACCGGAATGCCGATAAAAAAAATGTGTATATTTTTGCGGCCGCCAGCCTCAGCGATGTGTTGCCTGCGGTGATCGATGCCGTGGCCGATTCGCTGCCGGATCGCCAGATCCGTTTCAATTTTGCCGGCTCGTCCATTCTGGCGCGACAGATTCTGGCCGGCAGTCCGGCGGATGTGTTCATCTCCGCAAGCCCGCAGTGGGTGCGGTTTTTGATCGAAAAACAGAGGGTGTCACCGGATCAGGCCGCACCGCTGTTATCGAACCGGCTGGCGGTGGTGGTGCGCGCCGACGCCGGTAAACGTCCGGTTCAACTCGAAGACCTGCTTCAGCCGGAATTCCGCTACATTGCACTCGGCGATCCCGAGCACGTGCCGGCGGGAATGTATGCCAGGCAGGCGCTGCAAAAAGCCGGTCTCTGGGATGCCCTGCGGGAGCGCATTGTGTCGGGGCAGGATGTGCGCGCGGCGCTGTCGTTTGTGGAAGCCGGCGAAGCCGACGCCGCCATCGTGTATGCCACTGATGCGCGGATCAGTCCGCGGGTGCGGCTGGCGTTGGTGCTGCCTGATAGCCTGCAGCCCGAGATTGTTTACACCCTGGTCACGTTAAATTCATCCGCCCGCGTCCGATGGTTGAGCGAAGCGTTGCAATCGGAACGGGCTGCCATGGTGTACCGCCGCTTCGGCTTCCGGACGCTTTTCCCTCTGAAAAACCACTCGCGCGTGCCCGGTCCGCAAGGAAATTGAGGATCGGTGTGATATGATGCGGATGCAGGATGCAGTTGTTCCGGTTGGCATTCTCAACCGCCTGCCTGCCAGTCAGGTGACGAGAACATCCGGCGGGAACATCAGGGAAGAGAAGAACCCTCTGCACCCCGGGTGCGGTGAAAGCGGCGAAACAGCGCCAGACTGGCTTCCGCGGACGGGGTCAGGCGAGGTCGGAAATCTGAAAAGGCGCGGCGTTGTAAATCAACGAATGGGATCGACACCAGACGGACAAATTCTCCGGCTTCGCTGCCGTATCGGGCGTGCGAACGTACCTCTTCGCTGGTCAGGGATAGCCGCGTCCAGAAAATCAGCTCGGGTTTAAAATTGTAAAGGTTTTCCGCAAGCCCGATGCAGTACGTGTGCTGTATGGCCTCGTCATCCACTCCCAGCTCGCAACGAAGCTCATCGCGGATGGCCAGAAACACATCCAGCCGTCCGCTGGCGTTCCGGTGTTCGTGCATATCAACGTGGCCGCCGACTACATCCAACCGATGCGGATATTCCCCCACGGCCCGGCTACGGTGCATGAGCATCAACCGGTGATCTGTACATTCCACCACTGCACTGATCCCCAGCGCACGGCTCAGCCGCTCGTGCTGGCCCCGCCGCCGCCAGGTTTCCGCTTTCGAATTGGAATACAGCAAATAACGATAGGTGGTTACACTCAGGGTGAGTTCGAGATGGTTGCCACGGGGCGCCGCCTCCACCAGGGCCGCCAGTTCGCCGTTGAAAAGTGCCGGATTCTCGCGAATTTTTTGCCGCCAGAAAGCGTTGAGGTCGTTCGGCTCATCGACCGGCTCTTTCCGGCCTCCGATCTCGTTTACCACCACCCGGTCTGCCGGCCAGCATCCGGAAAGCAGGATGCGATAATTGGATGTAGGTAACGTTTTCTTTGAAGGTTTCATGATCTCCCGGCGTTATGCATCGGTGGATCAACGGTGAATCGACATCGGAAGAGGATATTTCAAATGGAACCCGTGATTGGTCCTGGATCGGGGTTCACGCATCGAAAAAATGAAAGCAGTGGTGTGTGAGTGATGGATGCGCATTGGATAAACATTCTGGAAACTTCTTTCTACATGGCGCTACCATCGACGTGATCCGGGCAACGGGTTTGGTTCAGTGTCACTGCCCGAAGGCGTTCGTCAAATGAAGACATCATGCGCCTTGCCGAGATCGCGGGCGGCCGGCGTCATGCGTGTGTGGGCATCGACTTTGATTTTGCGTTTTTCAAGAATGGCGCGCCGCACATCGTTTTCGGTGATCCAGCGCCGTGAGGGCACCTGCCGGTTCAGCTCCGAAAACCCCACGATGACCATGGGATCGCCGTTTTTCAGACCGGCGGCGTTGGCTTCGTCGGTATCGATGTGAAAATCCAGCACGAAGGATTCATGCACGCGGATGAGCACGTTGTCGAAGATAATGCGGCGGGATTCGTTCGCCGGATTCACGTGATCCGGATTGG
Organism: Candidatus Zhuqueibacterota bacterium; assembly: GCA_015491485.1. Lineage (GTDB taxonomy): Bacteria > Zhuqueibacterota > Zhuqueibacteria > Zhuqueibacterales > Geothermadaptataceae > Hydrothermovivens. The sequence continues at coordinate 5,934 of WFVT01000274.1, read as the reverse complement.
CAGGCGCCACGATGACACGCGCGCCGTCATAAACACCGAAACGCCGGGCATCGGCCGGGGACATGTGAATATGCCGCTGCGGGATGATCAGGCCTTTCGCCAGCGTCACCCGGCCCATCGGCCCAATGAGCGTGGCGCCCGGCGTGCCCGCCAGATCCCCACTGCCGCGAACCGGCGCGGTGACGCCCAGCACGTGCGCATCCCGCGGCGAAATCTCGATCTGCGTTTCGCTGCGCGTTGGCCCGACGATGCGCACGTTTTTCAGCACGCCCTTCGGCCCTTCCACGTCCAGGGTTTCCTCGGCTGCATACTGGCCCTTCTGGCTGATGGGTCGCAGCACGGTCAACCGGTATCCCGGCCCGAACAGCACTTCGAGATCGCGCTGGCTGATGTGAATGTGGCGATTGGATATGCCCAGCGGGATCGTGAGTCGAGTTTGCATGGTTGTGAATTCGCTCTCTGTCCTTATTGCAGTCCGCGTTCTTTCAGAAAAGCGGCAACGATCTGATCGACTTCTTCTCCGGAGAGACCGCTGCTGCCGTACCGGCGTTCGCGATCGTCGGAGCCGGCCGGCGGCCCGGAATGGACATGCGGCAGGGGCGGCGATGGCTTTGGCTCCGGTTTCGCCGCGGCACTGCCCTTGCGGGAAACATCCGGCGACAGCGCTTTCTGATACGGAAAATGCGCTTCGCTTTTGCGCGCGGATACGCCGCGGGGCCGCCAGGTTTCACCGGTTTCTCGCATCGGCGAAAGCGGCCTGGTTTCGTACGCCACCCGTTTGATATTGAGCAAATGTTTGGGCGAAATGTTGTCGGCCGTGATATTGCCTCCCAGTGAACCGCAGCCGAGGGTCATCGACGGATCGAGGCTGGTGGTATAACCCACCGCGCCGATACTCGCCGGCGTGTTGACCAGAATCCGGAACGCCGGCTTGTGCAGACCAAATTGCATGATCACGTGTTCGTCCCGGGCGTGGATGGCCAGCGTGTGCCCCATGCCGCCGATTTTCAGCAGCTCGATGCACTTTTCGCAGCCGTCTTCCCAGTCCCGGGCGCGGTACAGCGCCAGCACCGGCGATAGCTTTTCCCGGCTGAGCGGCACATCCTTGCCGATCTTTTGCAGCGGTGCAACCAGCACCTGAACATGGTCCGGAATGAAAATTCCGGCGGCGCGGCCGATGTCCTGCGGCGAATGGCCGACCAGATCGGGATTGATGTGACCGGACGGTGTGACCAGCACCCGGCCCACCTGTTCGATTTCTTTTTCGTTGAGGAAATACGCATGCTTTTCACGCAAATGCGCCACGACGGCGTCGTACACCGGCTCATCCACCACCAGCGCCTGCTCGCTGCTGCACAGCGTGCCCCAGTCAAAAGTTTTCCCGGCGATCACATCGGCGACAGCTTTGGTCACATCGGCGCTGCGGTCGATGTACACCGGCACATTGCCTGGACCGACCCCGAATGCCGGCTTGCCCGCACTGTATGCCGCCCGCACCAGTCCGGGCCCGCCGGTGGCAAGAATCACGGAGGTTTCACGCGCGCGCATCAGCTCCTGAGTGCCGGCAAGATGCACCGCAGTCATGCAGCCGATCAGCCCCGGCGGCGCGCCGGCTTTTTCCGCCGCCTCTGTGGCGATGCGCACAGCTTCGCAGGTGCAGTTCACGGCGCGGGGATGCGGCGATACCACAATCGCATTGCGGGCTTTGATACTGATCAGGCATTTAAACAGTGCGGTCGAGGTGGGATTGGTTGTGGGAATGATGGCCGCCACCACGCCCACCGGCTCTCCGATCTCGAGAATCCGTTTCTCCGGATCTTCGCGGAGAACCCCTACCGTCCGCATATCGATATACGCTTCGTACACGTCACGGGTGGCGAATTTATTTTTTAAAATTTTGTCGCCGATTTTGCCGTAGCCGGTTTCTTCGACCGCCATGCGAGCCAAGCGCTCACTCGCCCGGTATCCCGCCTCGGCAATGGCGGCGAATACCCGGTCCACCTGTTCCTGAGTAAAGGTTTTGAATATCTGCTGCGCTTCACGCGCTTGCTGCAGCAGGGTGCGCGCCTGCTGGATGGACTGCAAATCCACATCACGAATCATGCCGTCGGTTCCTCTCCCATTGGGCTGACGAAGTTCACCGGTAAAGGTGCCGGACACAGGGGACAGGCTGTCTGAGTGCCCCTGTTCGGACGTCATGCCGGTTCTTTTCCGGAATAGGGCTTTGTACGAGCGGTCTATCCGGTCTTGACCCGGTCAAAAGCATCTATTGTTTTCGCGGCAATCATGCCGTGGTTGGCTGTTTCCAAAAAGAAAAGCCGTTCGTTGTCCGGGGAAAATGGATTCGAGGTGTAAAACAACTTTCAATGAAAATAGGTGTTTATGGATAAAATCGCAAGAGAAATCCGTTCGCATTGCGATGATGAAATGGGTCAAGGAAGGGACAGGATGAATAAGCACAGCAAGGAATGCATCGCTCTATCCGGAATGTGTGAAAAATGTCGATTAGGGGCGATCCGGTGCGGTCTTTTTGAAGAACACGGTGTACTGAAAAATAGCGGGAATTTTCGGAACCCCGATAACATAGCCGGCCCAATTGCTGCTGGTGTGGCCGTACCATTTCCAGGAACTGAGGACTTCCCGGCCCAGAAACCGGTCCCAGGTGTCGTCGCATTGCACCCACAGAATGAGATTCAGTTTGGAGGAAACCAGGCCCACCAGGCCCGAAGGAGCCAGTTGCCAGTTTAAAAGGTCAAGTTTTCGGCGATTTTGCGTGATGGCATACCGGAAGAGCCGCCCCGATAGTTCATTCATAAAGTACACAATTTCCGCGCCCTTTTTTTGGGCATCCCGCAAATCGGCAACTATATCGATACGGTTGCGATAAATGAAGTAATTGACCCGGATGCGGGTAAACCATTTTTTCTGCCGGCGATATCGCAACCGCGGAATTTCCTTATCGGTTTCAATCGTGTCGAAATAATATACTTTGGCCAAAATCACCGTATCTCCGCGAGTAAAACGCCCGATTTTGGCGCGCGAGGCAAGCCAGGGCGTCCCGTTTTTGTGTACGATGGGCACGCCGATACCGAAACCATCCCCGATGATCGGCTGATCTTTATAGGTCATGACCAGCCCTTTTTGCAATGTCGCAATGCGTCCTACAAACGGTTTGGTGCTGGCGTAAATCGTGGCTTGAAGATTGAAATCCATATCCGCATGCAAAACCGGCGAGCCCTTTTTGAATGTATCCTTGATGATGAGGACATACCGGGGCTGGGCGATTTCCTGTACCAGCATGGGCAAAAACAGCAGCACCATGAACAGGAACAGCAGAAATTTCATTTCAGCGGAGGTCATGGAAAAGCGTGAACGCCGACGAGTGCCGGCATAGATGCTGCTTTTGGTGGTCATATATATCCCTCAGGTTGGCTGTAAAAAGATGGCCTGAACTCAGGGGCGGTGGTCCACATGCGCACCCAACCTGGACGATTCAGATAACGTGCATCGGCAGGAAAAGACAAAATGTGAGAATTGTGACAAAATTTTGAAGAGAAAAGTAAACAGAAAGGGGCTTCACGGATTGAGACCGCCGGATCGGGGAGCGCCGTGTCTCTCGGGGAAAAGGAAACCTGCCCGAGCGGACATTCCGGGCAGGGCCGTCCCCGGATGCAAACGCCAGCTTCCGGAGATCAAACCGGAGGCCCACATGGCGCGGTTTTGTGAACCCGCTGCGGAAGCATGTGGGCAAACCGGTGCCTAAAGCGAATATCGGGGGACGGCCCGCCGAAGACGAATATCCCGGACTTGCCTTTCAAAGCATGAATTGAAATCGGACCGATCGGTATGCGAACCGGTGCCGGTTCAGGAAGACGCCTTTAACGGCGGCCGGCGGTGGAACCACGGCATGGCCTGTTCCAACTGTCCGGCCAGGCGGAACAGGGTGGCTTCGTCGGCGTAGCGGGCTACAAAGTGCAGCCCAATGGGCAAGTTTTGGTCGTTCCAGTAAAGCGGAACCGACATGGCCGGCTGTCCGGTGACATTGAAAACCGGGGTCCACGGGATAAAATCGAAGATTCCTTCGGCAATTTTATCGATGCCCCCCGCCATGTTGAGCAGCCACGCGGCATTGGTGCGAGCGATCAACCGCATCATGCGTACCTCGGCGGCGGCAAGCTGATTTTCCGGCCGCAGAGAGCCGATCTTAAATGGAACCATGCCGAGGGTCGGGGTTAACAAGAGGTCGTATTTCTGAAAAAACGAACCGATCGATCGCGAAATCATTTTGAGATAACGAAGAGCGCGACTCAGCGATTTGGCTGACAGATTGTTCCCCATGAGCGATAGCAACCACGTCGCCAGTTCGAAATCCCGATGCGACGCTTTTTTGCCCAGCAGCGCTTCGGCATCGGTGATATCCGACGCCACCTCAGCGCAAACCATGGTCACAAACGCCCGCGAAAAAGCTTCGCCGTCGATCTCCGGAGCGTCCTCGACCAGCTCGTGCCCCAGGCTGCTGAGAAATTTGGCCGTTTCTTCCACTGCCTTTTTGCAGTCCGGTTCTACAATCCGGCCGACCATGGGGTGGGTGGTGAATGCGATTTTCAATTTGCCGGGATCACGCTTGCTTTCCTCGAGGAACGGCCGTTCGTGTGGCGGAGCAAAATAGGGCGCCCCCGGATCGGGACCGGCAGTTGCATCCAGCATGGCGGCGCTGTCGCGAACGGAGCGGGTGAGGACATGCTCCACGGCCATTCCAAACCAGACTTCGCCCAGATCCGGGCCCATGGGCAGCCGTCCCCGGGTCGGCTTCAATCCAAACAGGCCGCAGCATGAAGCCGGAATCCGGATGGAACCGCCGCCGTCATTGCCGTGAGCCAGAGGCACCATTCCAGAAGCGACCGCCGCCGCCGATCCGCCGCTGGAACCACCCGGAGTTCGGGTCGTATCCCACGGATTGCGCGTGGGCCCAAAGACTTCGGGTTCTGTAAACGGGGTTAAACCAAATTCCGGGGTGTTGGTTTTCCCGAGAATGATCAGCCCGGTGGCTTTATAGCGGCGCACCAATTCACTGTCTCTCGGCGGCTTGTAGCCCTGAAAGAAACGCGACCCGCTGACCATGGGCCTCCCGCCCCAGGTGGCAATGAGGTCTTTCAGCAAAAAAGGGACGCCCTTGAATGGGCCATCCGGCAAATCCCCGGCGGCGGCTTTTCGGGCCTGGTCAAATTCCTGGTAAATCACGGCATTCACATTCGGATTGTGCGTTTCAATCCGTTCGATAGCGGCGTCAACCAATTCCACCGGTGTCAGCTCCCCCTTTTTCACCAGTTCCGCCAATCCAAGTCCGTCGTAACTTTCGAATTCAGCAAATGGGGCCATACCGTTTCCTCCTCAAGATAAGTCAGAATAGATGGTTTAGGAAGTGCGTGTTTGGGCGTAAGGCCTCGCGCGCGATAAAGCGTATTCGTCAAAGTCCATCATCGATCGAAGGCTGCAAAGCTATGCTGATTTCGGCAAAGGTGTTGCTGCCTGCAGGGGCCGTGGTTGGATTTTGCCGGGGAGCATACTGCAGTTCAAACAGGTAATAAGTATCCCAGATGGTGCGCTTCAAATCGTGGGCGACCGGCTGAAAGCCAAACCGGCGAAAGTGACGGCAATATTCCCATGCCTGCCGACGGGCGGCAAGAATCATGATGATGGAACCCCCCGGATGGAGATGCTTCCGGGCTCCCACCAAAAAACGAGTCAGCAGGCAGGAGGACAAGCCGCCGGAGACGGAGCCGGGGGGCAGGTCGAAAGCCATGACGTCAAATTGTTCTTCAGGGGCAATGGATGAGAACAGGTCGCTGATCCGACATTGCATCCGTGCAGCCAGGTTGTTCTGGCGTGCATTGATTTCAGCCAGTTGTACGGCCAGGGAATGATGATCCACCG
>WFVT01000273.1 GCA_015491485.1 Candidatus Zhuqueibacterota bacterium | reverse complement strand
GTCCCATTCTTCGGCCCAGAACTCAGCCAGTCCTTCCGTAAACCAGAGCGGAGGTCCCGGGAGATTGGTTTTCCGGTGGTCCCGGAGGGCTCGGGAGACCTTGCTGTGGGCGAACACGTGCACCATTTCATGATGAATCACCCGCTTGAACTCCGCCAGCGAACCGTTTGCCGGGATCACCACCCGTCCCTTGAGAAATTCAAAAAAGCCACCCACGCCCGGGGGGATCAGGTTGGGGATGGTATTGGTTTGCTGAAAATGCAGATGATTGGAATAGAAAATCAGAGGGATACGGCGGTTAATGGTTTGATTGAACTTGTTCACGAGCCGCTGATAGGCTTCTTCCGCATAAGCCGCGCCGATCTCGGCCAGCTCACGCATTTCCGGGTAATAATAAATATCAAAATGCCGGGTTTTCAGAATGCGCCAATCGAAGTTGTCGTATTGAACCTTATTGCGTCCAAAATAATATTGTGACAGGGCGGCTTGCGGCAGAATGAGCAGCAAGCTGATTAAAATAGCGCCACGCGTCATAGAGGCCCTCAGGGAAGTCTTGTAAGTTTATCCATATACTGAATTTAAGATTTATTCGCACGCTGTCAAGTTAATTTTTAGATGCTTCTGTCGATAAGAAAATTAAAGAAATCGTCAAAGTTTTTATCATGATTCGATATTGAAACGGAATTGAAAAAATTGTCATGACCGGAAGCGAGCAGAAAAATCATCGGGCGCAGATTCCGCCCTTATTCGATTTGCATTTGTTTCAACCCAAAGCAGCATAAAAGGGTTTCCGGCTTCCCCGAGGAATCAAAAATTCAGGATGATCCATCAAAATGAGTACCTGGCAACATCACAACTCCGAAAACGCGTCCCTTCCTGATTCGGCAAACGAGCCATCCAGCGTCGATTCCTCGGAGCTTCTGCGCATCAACCGTTCTCTCAGCAAACGCATTTATGAATTGCACAACATTTTTCGCATTTCCCTGGAGCTGACGTCGATTCTCGACCGGAAGCGACTGCTATTTACCTATATTGTCAATGTAATTGGACTGCTGCGCGCCAACCGGGCGCTACTGCTGTTGCCGGATACGCATGATCCCCATTGGCTGGTTCCCGCCATCAGTCGGGGATTCGGTCGGCGCAAACACCGCGATTTGCGCATCGATTCCCGGAAACTTCATCAGCTCGTCCGCAGCCAGCCCAACACGCTCTGGCCGGTGGACAGCGCTGCCGTTCGGGAAACGCTGGCGCCGGTAACCGCGCGACTGCAGAAGATGGAAATCCAGCTCATTGCTCCGCTGACCAACGTGGGCCGGGTGGTCGGGCTGGTCATGGTGGGCGGACGCGTCGGTCAAGAGCCGTATCACGAAGAAGATTTCGAGCTGCTTTCGCTGATCAACAACTTTTTTGCCGTGGTGCTCACCAATGTCAACCTTGTGGAAGAACTGGAACAATTGAGCATTACCGACGGTCTGACGCAGTTATACAACCGTCGTGCTTTTGACCAGCAATTAAAAAAAGAGATTTCCCGGGGAAAGCGCTATGGACAGCCCTTCTCCGTGGTTTTGCTGGATATCGACCACTTCAAACATTACAACGACCGTCATGGACATCCCGCCGGTGACGAGCTGCTGCGGCAGTTTGCGACACTTCTGCAACGAAGCGTCCGCGAAACCGATGTCGTGGCGCGCTATGGCGGAGAAGAATTCGGAATCATTCTCGTTGGCGTGGATGAACGTGGCGGCCAGGCGTTTTGCCGCCGCTTGCAAAAATTAATCACCGGCTATCCGTTTCGTCACCGCGAAGCGCAGCCGCTGGGTTTTCTCAGCGCCAGTTTCGGCATTGCTTCATTTCCGCAGGATGCAACCGATGCGGCTTCACTGCTGCAATGCGCGGATCGTGCGCTCTATACCGCCAAACAGATGGGTCGCAACACGATGAGGACGTATCAGCAAAGCCGACGGGCGCGGAGGCACACAGTCAACTCGTTCAACGTACAGGTGCAGGGATGAAACGACAGACTTCACGGATGAAACTGGTTCTGGTTAGCTTCGGGACGGTGCTGCTATTTGGCCTGATGAGCACGATTCTGCTCGACTCCCGCGCGCCCCAATCGGTCTGGGCTTACGGTGAAAGCATTCATGAAAAATTGCGCATGTTCCGCATGCTCATCGACACGATTCAACGGAGCTACGTCGAGGAGCGCAGCGTCGAGGAACTGATGGAAGGCGCCATCCACGGGATGCTGGAGCGTCTCGATCCGCATACCAATTATCTCCCGCCGGATAATTTCCAGCGCTGGAATAAAGCGTTTGAAGGGTTCACCGGCATCGGTATTTATTTTACGCTGGTGGACGGATGGCCGATGATCACCGGCTTCATTCCGGAAAGTCCGGCTGCCGCTTCGTCGCTGCAAACCGGCGATATCATTGAAGCCATCAACGGCCGTTCCACCCGCGGCATGAGCCGTCTGGAAATCGAAGAAGCGCTCATGGGAACGCCGTTTCAGGACCTCGAACTGACCGTATTGCGGCGAGATCAGGCGCTACGCAGGCAGCGGATTCAAATCGCCCGCACGCATCTCAACGTCAAAAGCATCGACGGCGCGTATATGCTGAATAACGGCGCCGGCTATATTTCATTAACCCGGTTTACCGGCTCCACCGCCCGCGAGCTGGACGATGCCCTGCAAACGTTATCGCAAAAAGGGATGCGTGCACTGGTGCTCGACCTTCGTGATAATGGCGGTGGTTATCTTTCGGCGGCGGTGGCCGTGGCCGACCGTTTTCTGCCCAAAGGCACGCTGATTGTGTTTACCAAAGGACGGTTGGAACGCAGTTTTCAAGAATACCGGGCGCGCAGCACCTTTCCGTATGAAAACCTGCCGGTAGTCGTGCTGCTCAATCACGGGACCGCCAGTGCTGCGGAAATCGTGGCGGGCGCCCTTCAGGATTGGGACCGAGCGTTGATCGTTGGCACCACCAGCTTTGGCAAAGGTCTCGTGCAAAGTCAGTACCGCTTTGCAGATGGGTCGGCCCTTTTGGTGACGACGGCAAAATATTACACTCCACTTGGCCGCTGCATTCAGCGCGATTACTTTGGCATGAGCAAAGATCAGTATTATGCCGCCGCTTACCGGAACGAATCCTTGAAAACCTCGGAAGCCAACGCCACAGAGGCTTATAAAACGCCGAAGGGGCGGATTGTCTATGGAGGCGGTGGTATCATCCCGGATGTTTGGGCGGATAACCACAGCGCCGATGCCAGCGACGTTGTGCGCCGGCTCTATTTTTCGGCCGACAATGTCGTTTTGCAATTCGCCGCGCGACTGCTGCGGCAGAAACCGTACCTGCGCAGCTATCCGCCGCGGCGGTTTGCCGGCTTATCCATTTCCGACAGCGAATTAATGGAATTCAGGGACTTTTTGCGGCGGTCGCACATCACGCTTTCCGCATCCGCGCTGCGCCAAAATGCAGACGACATCCGGTTCCTTTTAAAGCGGGAACTGGCTTATCTGGCCGGAGGGCCCGAGGCTCGCTTTTGGGTCAACTATCAGCGTGACGCTCAATTGCAGGCGGCTGCGGAACATATTTTCGATGCGGAACTTTTGCTGCAGCGCGAGGCGGTGGCTCAGGTGATGAAGCGGCGCGATTAATCGACAGCCGGAAGTAAAGCGGCAAAACGCCGGTGATGCCCGGGCAGACCGGCGTTTTTTTATGGCGCAGCAAGGACTAAGCGGCGAATAATTTCACGATCTCGTCCTGATCGAAGCGAGGCAAGGGCCGTTTCCCCTGTTCATTCACCAGGAACCGCTCACCGGGATTGCGCGTCAGGTAGCCGATATCGGCGGCGAGAATATCTTGTTCGTGAAAATGTTTGAGCAAGGCAGATTTGTGCTTTTCCTCGATGATAATGAGCAGTGCGCCGCTGGCGATGACTCCGAGCAAATCCATATTGTACTGATCGCACAGGAGCTTGGCCTCAGGAAGCACCGGGATGGCCTCTTCATCGATGATGAGCCCGCAGCCACAGGCGTCGGCGACTTCGTGTAAGGCGGTCGCCAGACCGCCCTCGGTCGGATCATGCATGGCCCGCAGCGGCGCAGCCCGTCGAGCCTCTTTTGCCGCCCGTAGCACCGAAATTCCCGGCTGGTGGATGAAATTTTTGCAACGCTGAACAAATTCCTGGTCATAGATTTCGGTCAGTTCGGCTTCTTTTTCGCGGGCAATAATTGAAGTGGCCTCGATTGCGATTCCGGATACCAGGATAATGCGATCCTCCGGCTGGCAGTCGGCCAGATTCAGCAGCCCATCCTGACTGGTTTCGCCCAACATTGCTCCCACCACAATGGGGCGATCCAACCCGGGGGTGATTTCCGTGTGCCCGCCAACGAGGCTGACGCCCATTTGCTTGCAAGCCGTGGCAATATCTGCAAAAATCCGCTCCACCAGATCCGCATCGGTGGCGTTTTCCGGCAATAAAACAGTCGCCAGAAACCACCTGGGAACTCCGCCCATGCAGGCAATGTCGTTGGCATTGACATGCAACACGTACCAGCCGATGTCATCCGAAGCAAACGTTATGGGATCGGTCTTTGCAAGCAGGATGCGTTTGTCGAAACGGATGGCGGCGGCATCCATACCAATAGCCGGTCCGGCAAGCACGCGTGCATCAGCGAACCGGTGCTTTTGCAGCAGCCGTGCCAGATCATCAGCGGGCAATTTTCCAGCGGGATATGTTTTTTTCGGCATCAGATCCACATGCTCTGATTTTGATGGTACTCACAATATTATCGTTTTAATAAACTGGAACGCGCAACGCATTTCCCCGCGCCCGATGGCAAGCCGGGAAAGAGTATCTCATCTGCAACGACCTCACGAATGGAATGCCGCCGCCGTCTATTTATGCCGCCCCTTTTCATGCGCAGCGGCCACTCCCCCGCAGGAACGGCGATCCCGGCGTTTTCCAGCCCATACCCTGTTTGGAACAGGGCTTCCTGACCGGTTATAAAAAAACCCTTTTTGCATGCGCCGGTGCGACATGAAAAAGGGTGAACCATACCATATTTGAAAGATTCCGGAGAACGGATCAATCGCCAAAAATGTACGTATGTTTAATCGATACAACGCCCTGTTCCGGGGAAACCCGCGCAAAATCGTTCCAACGGACGATCCGCCGAACAATGCAATTTTCCAGACGCGGCAGATTAAACGTGGATTCCACGATTTCGGCTTCGATCACATACCCTTCAGGAGCGATGGAGAAACGAACGGTGATTTTTCCTTTCAAATCGGGGTTCTCTTTCAACTCGCGGCGGTAACAATCCTGAATGGCAGGATTATGTGACATCACCACCCGGCGGATGCGTTCAACGCTGCGGCGTTCATAAATCGGCCGCCTCTGTGAAACCAGCCCCGCATATCGTCGAGTTTCCTGTGGGATATCTTCCAATGTTTCTGTTTTTTCCACACGCTGTTCGCGGGCTTCCGCCAGATTCTCAACAATTTCATCGGCTGCCACGCCGCTCACCAGGACACGACGGGCCCGCTCGCGCCGGGCACGCACATACACGTTTTTATCATCGCCCAATCCCTGCCCGTAATAATCGACGCCGGGCCGTGGCACACGCAGGCTTTTCACGTTCTCGATTTTCTTGTGTAAATTCATCGCGGCGCTATCGGCGTACGCCAGAATGTCTTCCACGGCCTCCACTTCCACCAATCCACTGCCCGTGGTGAGCACGCCCAGGAGCCCAATGGTCTTGACGTCGTCCCGCAGAACCGCCATCGAGCGCTGCCTGCGCGCGGCTATCGACTCGCGCGCCAGGTTACGTTCTTCAAAACTGGTCTCGCGGGGTTTATCCGGCTCGGGCATAATCAAAGGCAGGGTATCATCAATTTTTGCCGGATCGAAGGTCTCTTCCGCCAAACTTTCCGCCCATTCCGAAGCGCTGCGCAACAAATTGCGGTACCCTTCGGATAAGGCGGCTTCATCTTCTTCCCGGTAAGTATCGGCCAGGAAACGGCTGGCATAGTGGTTCTGGATTCGGATAATAAAATCCTCATCCGACCGGTCTTTGTAATAATCCACCAGGAAATTCAAAACTGTAAAATTAAAAATA
>WFVT01000272.1 GCA_015491485.1 Candidatus Zhuqueibacterota bacterium | reverse complement strand
GGTGATGGGGTTTGAACAGGTCTTGGGCGTGACCTTTGAACCGTTCCGGCCGACAGCGAGCTGGCAGGAAAATGTGGAGGCGCTCCGGGCGCGTTTTTTCCGCGAAATGCAGGAGGCTCGCAACCATGTCAAAGAGAACGCATCGGTTTCGCCGGCAGGTACATCCCCGAAGCGGCGTGAATTCGACGCGATGCAGCGATCCCCGTCAGCCGATCACGGGAAAACAGGACGTGCCCCCGGGCACGGGAAATAATGCCATAAAGCCAATGGAGGCGGATCATGCTGAAAAAAATCGTGCTGATGAGCCTGGTTGTTGCTCTGGGAATGGCCGTTCATCCGCAGCAGGGACGGGCACAGAATTTTAGCTTAAGCGATTATGCTCCCCCACAATTGGATCAACAGATCGAGCCGATTTTGCAGCTTTTTGGTGCGCTGGTCGGCACCGGATTTGTGAATACCGCCGATTTACACAGCATTGCGGGGTTTGATATCGGCGCCCGTGCGGTCATTGCGGTGGTGCCCGACGAATACAAAAATATCATTCCATCCCAACCGTCTCAGCCGCCGGGCCCCCTGGCTGGAACCGATTACGTACCGTTGCCGTTTCTGACCGCCAGCCTCGGGCTTCTGCCCAATATTGAAGTGATGGGGCGTTTGTTCCGGTTTCCCGTTGGAGATGACCCCACCCGGGGGGATATTACTCTGGTGGGCGCCGGGGTGAAATACGGCGTGTTGCAACTGCCGGCGTTGCCGAAAGTGATTCTCATCGGCGCGTATCACATGCTGTTTGTGCCGGAAGAATTCGATTTCGGCACCGTAAAAGTTGCCAGCTTGAAAGCCTTTGCCAGCCAGAATTTTCTGATTTTCACACTGTATGTCGGCGCGGGCATCGATCGGACGTTCCTGACCGTGCAAATTCCGGATTCCCCCAATTTTCCGGGCGGCTTTGAAAAGACGTTTTCCGGTACCCATACCCACGGCACCGTCGGCCTCACAGCCACGGTTTTCCCGCTGGTACGGGTCAATGCGGATTACAACTTTGGCAAATTCCCCAGTTTTTCGGCGGGTATTTCGGTGAGTTTGCGATAAACATGAAACGGTTGTGCTTACTGGGAGCCACCGGCTCCATCGGCCGTAGCAGTCTCGACATCGTTCGGCGCTTCCCGGAAGCGTTTCATATTCAATACCTTTCGGCCCATCGGAATATCAAAAGGCTGTTTGAATTGGCGCAGCAGTTCCGGCCGCAAGCCGTGGCTTATTCCGGCCGCAATGTAGCCGATGAGTGGTTCGGGGAATTCCGCCGTATCGGAGTGGAATTGCTGGTGGGCCGGGATGCGCTCGAGGCCATTGCCGCACAGCCGGACTATGACATGCTGGTCAATGCGGTGGTCGGAGCGGCAGGGCTGCGCCCCACCCTGGCGGCGATTCAAAACGGCAAACCGGTGGCGCTGGCCAATAAGGAAACCCTGGTGTGCGCCGGTGAACTGGTCATGCGGCAGGCCGCGGAGCACGGTTCGCAAATCATTCCCATTGACAGTGAGCACAGCGCCCTGTGGCAGTGCCTGGTGGGTGAAGAGCGCGACGCCATCGAGCGGCTGATCCTGACCGCTTCCGGCGGCCCCTTTCGCGAACTGGCCGCGGCGGATTTTCGTCACGTCACGGTGGAACAGGCGCTGCAACATCCCAACTGGAACATGGGCCGCAAAATCACCATCGATTCCGCCACGCTGATGAACAAGGGGCTGGAAGTGATTGAAGCCTACTGGCTGTTCGGCGTGGAGGCGGATCGCATTTCGGTGCTCATTCATCCGCAATCGATCATTCACTCCATGGTGGAATTTATCGACGGCTCCATCAAAGCGCAACTCGGGTTGCCCGATATGCGTGTGCCCATTCAATATGCGCTGAGCTACCCGGATCGTCTGGCCAATGACCTTCCCCGGATGGATTTCAGAAAATACAGTCAGTTGACGTTTTTCGAACCGGATTTACAGAAATTCCGCGCCCTTAAACTGGCATTCGATGTATTGCGGGCCGGCGGAACGGCGCCGGCGGTTCTCAATGCCGCCAATGAGGAAGCCGTGCATGCGTTTTTAAGTCACCGCATCCGTTTTGATCAGATCCCGATGCTGGTGGAAGACGCACTGCATCATCATCCCGGCAATCCGGTTGCGGACCTGGAAACGGTGCTGGCGGCAGATCAGTGGGCACGAAAGTTCGTTCGGCAGCATGTCGAACAAGAGTAACATGTTGCCGAAAAGGTTTGCACCGCCGCCGAATTGCTTGACTCACAACGTTAAATTTATTATCTTGATACACTTAGGCATATTTTGAAGCTGGTTTCTTCGTATCCGTACGGTAAACTGCATCTTTTTGTGCCAGCCCGAGGCCTCTGGCCGAAGGGGTGCTCGGCGGGGACGCCTCGCGTTGGTTTATCATTTCGGCGGAGTCGCCCTCGCTTTTGATGGTGCTTTTGGCGAAAACGCCTTCGCACTATACGACCGGTGAGGATGGTTTCGTGCCCTGAAAATCAACCTGTACTTCACCGTGCGGATACGTTCTTCAAACCTACCGGCATCGGTAAATTGGGTTATTACGGGTGGCCGCGGAATGGGCAGCGGTTCCCGGGATTTCGCGATCTGGGGATTGGCCTTTTTCAGACCTGAAGTCTCACAACAATGCAACTTCCATCCTGCGGTTCACCCCGGACGGGTTTGTCCGGTAAAAATACCGGCGGATTATCATTTGCTGATCTCAACGGTGTAGATGATTGTATGTTTTCATGAATCCAGATCAATGCGAACCGAGGAAAGGAAGGACGACATGCAATTTGCAGAACGAATGCAGCGATTAGGTACGGAAACCGCCTTTGAGGTGTTGGCCAAGGCCAAGGCTTTGGAGGCGCAGGGCAAGCATATCATCCACCTGGAAATCGGTGAGCCGGATTTTGATACACCCGGCCATATCATTGAAGCCGCGGTACGCTCCCTCCACAGCGGCCGGACGCATTACACCCCGGCCGCCGGCATTCCGGAGCTGCGTGAGGCCGTCGTGAAGGATGTGGCCCGCCGGCGCGGTGTCGAGGTAAGTCCCGAAAACGTGGTGGTGACTCCCGGCGCCAAACCGATCATGTTTTTTGCCATCCTGGCGCTGATCGATGAGGGCGACGAGGTGATTTATCCCAATCCGGGTTTCCCGATTTACGAATCGGTGATCCATTTTGTGGGCGGCAAGGCGGTGCCGCTGCCCATCAAAGAGGAAAAGGGCTTCAGTTTCGATATCAACGATCTGAACGCGCTGGTGACCGACCGGACGAAGATGATCATCATCAACACGCCTGCTAACCCGACCGGCGGCATTTTATCCAAATCGGATATTGAAGCGATCGCGGCCATTGCCCGTGAACGCAATATCTGGGTTCTGTCGGATGAAGTTTATAAAAATATCATCTATGAGGGCGAGCATGTTTCCATCATGGCGGAGCCGGGCATGCTGGACCGCACGATCCTGCTCGACGGCTTTTCCAAAACGTATGCCATGACCGGATGGCGGCTGGGGTTCGGCGTGATGCCGAAGGCACTGGCAGAAAAAGTCGAGCGGTTGATGATCAACAGCAACTCCTGCACCGCCACATTCGTGCAGGATGCCGGCGTGGCGGCGCTGCTTGGCCCGCACGATGAACCCGATCGCATGGTGGAAGAGTTTCGCCGCCGCCGGGATGTCATCGTCAAAGGCTTGAATGAACTGCCCGGGGTAAGCTGCATCATGCCCAAGGGCGCCTTTTATGTGTTTCCCAACGTGAAACAGATTCCCATGTCCAGCCGGGAACTGTCGGATTACATTCTCAATGAGGCCAATGTCGCCGTGCTTTCGGGAACGGCTTTTGGCGAGTACGGCGACGGCTATTTGCGGTTGAGCTATGCCAACAGCATCGAAAACATCGAAGAAGGGCTCAACCGGATCCGCAAGGCGCTGGAAAAACTGTAATGAATGGTTGGTGTGAATCCTGCTGTGCCGACCGGCGGTGTTTCAAAGCACCGCCGGCTCGGATGACCGGTGGGCAAACAGGGCCGGGGTTCTGGGGTGCAAAGCGGGATTGTGCAACGGATCGGAAGGCGCCGGGACGGGCGCATCCGGAAACGGCATGAACGACGATTGATGAGGATCGATTCAGGTGAAAAAAACGCCATTGTATGATTGGCATGTTGCTGCGGGCGCGAAAATGGTGGAATTCGCCGGCTATTGGATGCCGGTGCAGTACCGCGGCATCATGGAAGAACATAAAAAAGTCCGTTCCTCCGTGGGACTGTTTGATGTGTCCCACATGGGGGAATTTACGTTTTACGGGCCGGAGGCGCTGGCCTTTCTGCAAAAAATGACCATCAACGATGTCAGCCGGCTGGCCGTTGGTCAGGCGCAGTATTCCGCCATGTGCTACGAGCACGGCGGCATCGTGGATGACCTGATCGTCTATCGTGATGAAGACCATTTCATGATGGTCGTGAACGCGGGCAATCTCGAAAAGGACTGGCAGTGGCTGCAGGAGCACCAGATACCGGGCGTGGAAATGCGCAACGAGAGCGATCAGACCGCGCTGTTTGCGCTGCAGGGCCGTCATGCCGAAAAGGTGCTGCAGCCGCTCACGGAGGTGAAGCTGTCCGGCATTCGCTTTTACTGGTTTGCCCACGGAAAGGTTGCCGGCGTGAAAGCCATGATCTCGCGCACCGGATACACCGGCGAGGATGGCTTCGAAATCGCCGTGGCCGCAAACGATGCGGTGAAGGTCTGGGAAGCCATCATGGAATCCGGTAAACCGTACGAGATCGAGCCGGTGGGCCTCGGCGCCCGCGATACCCTGCGCATGGAAATGAAATACTGTTTGTACGGCAACGACATCGATGAAACCACCAATCCCCTGGAAGCGGGGCTGGGCTGGATCACCAAACTGGATAAAGGCGATTTCATCGGCGCCGAAGCGCTGCGGCGCGTCAAAGCCGAGGGCGTAAAACGGAAACTGGTCGGGATGGCGCTGGACGACCGCAATATTGCAAGGCATGGGTATCCCATCGTCAAGGACGGCGAAGAGGTGGGCGTGGTGACATCCGGAACGTTTTCTCCCAGCCTGAACCGGCCGATTGCCATCGGCTATGTGGCGGTGCCGCATCATGAAATAGGAAACGAACTCACGGTGAAAATCCGCAACCGGGAAGCCGCGGCTAAAGTGGTGAAAACGCCGTTTTATCAGAGACCTTATTAAGATGGTTTGATGGAACCATGGCTCAAGCACGCAAAAAAGACGATCTGCGCCAGCAAGAGGAGATTTTCGGTATTCTCCTCATGACGCTGGCGCTGTTGGTGCTCATCAGTCTGGTGTCGTACGACCCGAGTGAAGAACCGCCGGGGCTCGGGCCGAGTCCGGTTCAGAATGCCATGGGAATCGTCGGCGTGTATATTTCTTACTTTCTAATCAAGTTGTTCATCGGGTACAGCTCGGTGGTGATCCCGTTTTTGCTGTTTGCCTGGGGATGGAACCGGTTTCGCGGCAACGATCCGCATCGGCTGGGGCGCATTACCCTGTTCGTGATGGCAACGGCGCTGTATGTGGCGACCATCATGGGATTGCCGCAGGCGGCTGACCCGGAAAACACGCGCTTCGGTTTTGAATTTTCCGGTCTGGTCGGGGGATTCTTCGCCAGTAAACTGTACCAGTTTTTCGGCACCATCGGCAGCATCATCATTTTGATTTCGCTCGCCATGATCACCGTGGTGGCGGTCACGCAGTTCAGCTTTGCCCGCATCGTTGCTGAATTGATTCATGGCGTGCGAGTGACTTTCGGCTGGCTGCAAAACCAGTTCGGCAAAATTCATTTGCCCCGTTTCAGTCTGCCGCGGCGCAAATCGCGTATGGGACGGCGCACCCGACACATGCCGACAGGATTGGATACATCACCGCCCAAAAAACCGCCGCGCGTGCCGGACGTGCCTACGGAAAAACCGGCACCGCCGAAAGGTTCCGCTGAACTTCGCGACAGCCAACCTGTGAACACGGGCTCTGCCGCTCCACCGCCGCCGGCAGACCTGTTTTCGGCCATTCCGATTGAAGCTTCGGTGCCGAAAGCGGAAAATCATCGCGGTCCCGATCCGGGCATCAAAGTAACGGAGATGGAGGAAGAAAAGCCGGCGGGAGAATCGGTAGCGCGTCCGGCGGCGATCGGCGCGTATCAATTCCCGTCATTGGATCTATTGGACTATCCCGATGCGCAAAAACCGCCGGTCTCGAAAGAGGAATTGCTGGCAAACGCCAAGATTCTCGAAGAACGGCTCGAGGAATTCGGCGTTGAAGGCAACGTGGTGGAGATCAATCCGGGTCCGGTGATCACGCGTTATGAGTACGAACCGGCGCCCGGGGTGAAAGTCAGCAAAATCACCAGCCTGGCGGATGATCTGGCTCTGGCCATGCGCGCCAAACGCATCCGGATCGTCGCCCCCATTCCCGGAAAAGCCGCCGTGGGGGTGGAACTGCCCAATCGCAATCCGCAGGTCGTGTTTTTGCGCTCGATTATCGATACCGAGGAATTTCAAAAAAGTCCGTCACCGCTGACCCTCGCCCTGGGCAAGACCATCAGCGGAAAACCATACGTCACTCAGCTCGATCAAATGCCGCATCTTCTGGTGGCCGGCTCCACCGGTTCCGGCAAAAGCGTATGCTTGAACACCATCGTGGCCAGTATCCTGTTCAAAGCGCATCCTACCCAGGTCAAATTTGTGCTGATCGACCCGAAGCGGCTCGAGCTGTCCATTTACAAAAAGCTGATCCATCATCATCTGATCTATCGCGAAGACCTGGATGAAGTGGTGGTCACCAATCCGCAAAATGCCCTGGCGGTGCTGAAGAGTCTGGTGTATGAAATGGAGCAACGCTACGACCGGCTGGCGGAGGCGGGGGTGCGAAACATCGACGATTACAATCAGCGGCTGAAGGAAGGGCGCATCAAACACGAGGATGAGGATGAACCGCTGCTGCCGTTGCCCCGCATCGTGGTGATCATCGATGAGCTGGCCGATTTGATGCTGATGGCCGCCAAGGAAGTGGAAGAGCCCATCGCCCGCCTGACGCAGATGGCGCGCGCAGTGGGCATTCACCTGATCGTTGCCACGCAGCGCCCCTCGGTGGATGTGATCACTGGCGTGATCAAAGCCAATTTCCCCTCGCGCATCGCTTTCGCCGTGGCTTCGAAAACCGATTCGCGTACGATTCTGGACATGAACGGCGCTGAAAAGCTGTTGGGCCGCGGCGACATGCTGTTCCTGCCCTCCGGCAGCCCGGAGCCCATCCGTCTGCACGGCGCCTATATTTCTACGGATGAAATCGAGCGCATTCTGGACCACATTCAACAGCAGCCGCGTTATCCCCGTAAACTGCTGCCGGTGCGCGAAGAAGCCTCCGCCGGCGGACTGGACGGCTTCGGCACGGGCGGCAAACGCGATGCGCTGTTCAAAGAAGCCCTGAAGCTGGTGGTGCGGCATCAGCAGGGATCGATTTCGCTCTTGCAGCGGCGGCTCAAAATCGGCTATGCCCGCGCCGCCCGTTTGATCGACGAGCTGGAAGCCGCCGGCATCGTGGGCGGCTTCGATGGCAGCAAAGCCCGCGAGGTGCTCATCACCGAAGAAGAACTGGAACATATGGACCTGGATGCATTATAAGAATAAAACCCTTGGCTATCTATAAAGCAGAAAGAAGATTGCACCAATTTTTAAACGTCGGGATTCTTAACCACAATAGGCCGCGCCTGTAGCTGAAACCATGCACCATAGAGTTATTTCTTCAGGAGACATGATATGATTCAAAATGAGGTACTTGCAAAGATTAAATTGCTACCTCCTGATGCGCAAAAGCAAGTATTGGAATTTATCAATTTTTTGGAAAAACGATATAAGCGAGCTAAAAAGCAAACGGTGAAAACCCGGTTTCGCGAGGAGAAATTCCTCGGGATGTGGAAACATAGGGTGGATTTGCGTGATAGCGAGAAATGGCTTAAACGTGTACGTAGAGAAGAGTGGGGAGAGGACGTTTAATTGAATGATCGGATATTAGTAGATACCGACATCTTGATCGATGCCGGACGTGGCGATGCGGCGGCGATCGATTTTCTGGAAAAGACGGAAAAAGAATCGGTGCTTTCTATAAGTGTAATAACTGTAATGGAATTATTCGTGGGCTGCAAAAATAAAAGGGAGCAAAAAACGGTTGAACGCTTCACCAAACGCTTTGAACGGTTACCGTTAACAGAAATAATATCATTAACGGCCTTACAATTATTGAAAAGATATCGCCTTAGTCATGGTTTGTTAATAGCCGACGCATTAATTGCCGCGACAGCCAAAGTCCACTACCTACCATTGGTTTCTAAAAATCAAAAAGATTACAGGTATATTGAGGATTTAAAGCTATTACACTATCCTCCTGAACAATAGCAGCGCTGAAGCTGCCAATGCCGCAGTTTTTCGCCGATAAACGATAATCGGATGAGAAAGCAAAAGGGAAGTTTTCGTAACGCTGGTATGCAGGAAACATGAGGAGCCGAATGCACAACAATCCGAAACAACTCAAAGCGGGACTGATCGGAATCGCGCTGATTGCTTTGAGCGTATCGGCAGTCCATGCCGGTAAAGACGCGGAAAAGATCGTTCGTAAAGTTCACGAGAAGTATCAGAAACTCAAAACCCTGCGGGTGGATTTTGTCCAGTCCATTTATTGGTCGCTGGCGGAGGAAGAGCAGCAGGTGGAAGGCACCCTGTATCTGGCGGATGGCAATCGGTACCGGGTGGAAACGGACAATCAGATCATCGTCACCGATGGGAAAACCGTGTGGACGTATTCGAAAGACCGTAATCAGGTGATCATCAATGATCTCTCCGCGTCGAAAGAAAATCCATTGCCGCGGGATTTGCTGCTCAAATACACCCACGACTTCAACGCCCGGTTGATCGGTGAGACCCGCTTCAACGGACGCCCGTGCTATGAGATCGAATTCATTCCGAAAGCAGAAGAGGATTTTATTGTTCGTACCCGGATCTGGGTGGATAAAAAACGCTGGCTGGCGCTGAAAATCGAGCAGGAGGACATCAACGAAAACATCACCCGTTATGTTCTCAAAAATTTTCAGATCGACCGACCTCTGGATGAAAATCTGTTTACGTTTGAAATCGCGAAGGATATGGAGGTCATCGACCTCCGTTAAAGCATCCCCTGCCTGCTACTTGCCATCGCAACTGTAGCGACGCAATCTCCCAACTCGGTTCTTCGCTTTTGATTCTCTCGCCGAGGCGCAGAGCGCGCAGAGCAAAGCATTTCACATCAAGCAGGCGCAATGACAAGACGCCTGCCCGGGCTCCGTATTTCGGCTTATCGTTAACTCTGGCAGGGTTCTCAACCCTGCCAGAGTTAGGCATCCAAGGATACAAACTTCCAGATTGTGACAAAGTAGCATAAGCTTCCAGCTTGTGATTTCAGAGAAAATGCAGCGATTTGAAAACGTACTACCAATTTTTGCAGATCAAATACGGCTATTTACGAGAGAAACGGTTTACCTGTTTACATCGCCCTTATTCGCCATTGGCTGTTCGTCCGGTTCCGTCATTGCGGGAAGCGGAGCGACGACGCAATCTCATGTTTTGATTCTCTCGCATAGGCGCAAAGCACGCAGAGCGTTACCCGGAATAGAACACGGATAAAACGGATGATACAGATTTTCGCGGATTTTTTAGGCATATGTGATATGAGGAAATTTTCAGAGAATTGCGATAGGATGATTTTTGCAAAGAGCTTGCCGAATTCGCAAATCTCTTTTGCGGATAAGATGGTTAATGAATGATTGCTCGCAAATCGCATGATTCTGTGTCTTGATATGCAATTCGGTTTCATTTCAAAATCCTGTTGATCAGGGCAATCCCGTCGAAAGCGTTTTTTTGACTGGATAAACAAGATTTGCAGGATTGATTTACTGCGGCAGAAGAGGCAAAATACATGGAATCAGTCATCTATGGGCATGAAAGGCAAACATATCACAGAAGCACGGAGCGTTTTCGTTGATTTATGATACGGTGCACCTAAAGCAACGCCATTGCTGATCGGGGATAAGATGATTTTTTATCAGCCACGGATGAACACGGATGAAACGCAGATGTGCTGTATGTAGCACAAGCTTCCAGCTTGTGTCTCCGGCGAGCAGACACTGATTTGTAAGTGTGCCGCGAATTATTGCAGGTAGGAAACGGAAGCTTTTGAGTGAAGCGGGTTGCCTGTTCACGTCGCCCAGGTTTGGCACCCGATGTTCATCCGGTTCCGTCATTGCCAGCGGAGCGACACAATCTTCAATCGGAGCCAACACGCTGAATTTACGCTGTTCACATTTCCAATCCGGCCTGCAAAGCTCCCCTCCTGGGAGGGGCTGGGGGTGGGTCAAAAACCGATTCAGCCAAAGCCGGAGCAACCGTTTCCTTTGGCCAACTCACAGCTTACAGGCAACCATCTTTCGCATCGCTCCGGCCGTATTCTGACGCACTCCTAAATCCTCTTCGATGGTGGGGACTTTTTTCTCTCGCCGAGGCGCAGAGCGCGCAGAGCGCGCAGAGCAAAGCATTTCACATCAAGCAGGCGCAATGGCAAGACGCCTGCCCGGGCTCCGTATTTCGGCTTATCGCTAACTCTGGCAGGGTTGAGAACCCTGCCAGAGTTAACCATCCAGGGATAATGGCCTTTCACGTCCCCGGCACTTTCAAAGTGCCGGTTTCTGGC
>WFVT01000271.1 GCA_015491485.1 Candidatus Zhuqueibacterota bacterium | reverse complement strand
GGTTGCCGTCATCCACAGGAGCCGTCGGTACGGCAGGTTGGCTGCCCACCGGTTGCCGCATTTTCCCTTGGTGACTTTGCACTCCTGCTTAAGACTCATGGTCATTTGGAACGAGGCAAAGTGCAGTGTCCAACTCTGGCAGGGTTGAGAACCCAACCAGAGTTAACTGCAAGCTGGAATACAGGTCCTGGGCCAGCGTCTTTCCTTTGCGCCTTTGCGGCTTCGCGTGAAATGCTTTACTCCGCGCACTCCGCGTTGCTGCGAGAAAATAATTGCGAACGATGAAATCGTTGACCGATCGTCATTTTCTATTAATCTGTTCGAGGCTTACACCGCTGCGAAAACGAGATATCGGCAAACACGATTTCCATCATCTCTCCCGCCCGGTTGAACTCGGCGGGATCCGGAATCGAAACCAAACCGCAGCTTCGGCTCATCGCTGCATGTAACGCCAACACCATGGCATCGACAATATCATCATCGGCAACCTGGTTGCGGGGATGCGTTGCGCGGGTTTGTTCGAAAAACGACCGGGCGTTCTTGGAACAGTGTGCCAGCAGGGAAAGGCGATGCTGTAACCCCTCCGGCGTTCGTTTGCTTTCCGGCAACGGCAAGCCGCCGTTCAACTCCCGAAAGCACAGCTCCGGATGACTTTCGCGCAAATGCTTGCGCCACCCGGGGCGCTGTTGCAAAAACGCCTCCACTTCCCGGATGCGCGGCGTGATGTTCCACGACTGGATGCTGGGCTTTTTCCCGCATAACGCCTTCTGCACAGCACAGGCTTCGGCATAAGTACGCGCACTCAGCGCTTGCCGCACGACCGGGTAAAACACCGAACTGCGCCGTGGACCGAGCATCTCCCGGGCTACCTCATCGCACTTTCGCACACCGCCGGGGTAGTCCGTGAGGCCGATGGGGATGTCGATCAACGCCAGGGGCACCCCGGGCAGACAATCCGTCAGCTCTCCGATGGTCCGGCACACCCGGGCCGGCGCACAGAACCGGCGGTCGGTGTCGCACTCCACCACCAGCCATCCGCCGCGGCAGCCATCGATGCCCCAAAAGGGAGCCCGCGGTCGGGGTATCGCGCTACCGGGGTTCGAATTCAAGCTCATCGGCTCACCAATCGCATTGATGCTGCGTGATTCACGATGGATTCTGTCCTTACATTGGGACGATTTGCAAAGCCCGGTTTCCATGAAATCCTATTGCCGGTATGGTTTACCGATATAACTTCATGGAAAATAGGAGCCATTGGCGAATTCGACGTGCGATAATTTATACAATTTTTTAATAGAAAAAATCGCAAAATTTGGACAAATTTACTTGACTTTTCCTGATTTTGTATTTCATTTATGATGTTCGTGGTTGTACGCGCTTTCCCCCACAGGCTGCATCGCTGTTCACATTTGCGCCTTGTGTTTTTTGAAATACTTCGATTTGTGTCTCTTCATGTCCGTATTTCGTTCATACCCGGCTTTATTCAGGATGATGGGTACCATGGACTGATGGCAAAGCTGTCCAACATGCGGAGAATGCAATGAAGATTCAAGGAGATGTGGTCCTACCCGCTGCGCCCGAAAAACTGTGGGAATTGCTTTTGGATCCCCAGATTATCGCTGAAATCCTGCCCGGCTGTAAAGACCTCAAACAAACCGGTCCCGACCATTACGAAGCCGTCATCGAAGCCAAGATCGGTCCCATTTCCAGTCGTTACCAAACCCGCTTTTCGCTGCTGGATCAAAAGCCGTATGAGAGTTACCGTTTGCACATCGAAGGCGAAGGTAAAGGGGGATTTGTGCGCGGGGACGCAGCGATACGGTTGATTCCAGAAAACGGCCAGACCCGCCTTGTTTATGAAGGGGAAGGCAATGTAGGCGGCATGATTGCCCGTATTGGTCAGCGGCTTGTGGAAGCCGCCGCCAAAATGCTGATCCAGCGGGGCTTTGACGATTTGAGAAAAAAAGTCGAAGAACGCCTGCATTCGAAATCCACCTGAGTTTGACCGGTTCCTCCACTGGAAACCCGATGAGCCGTCCCGCTTTGTCTTTTGCACTGCAATCCGGTTTTTCCGGACTGCAACGGATTTTCCTTTTCAGACTGCATGATTTTGCCACTGGCCTAATTTAATGTTCCGATAGTCCTACAACTGTTCAAGAGAAGGAGGCTTGTATGGGGCACTCGATTAAAGTCACGGTTAATGGCGTCACTCACGAAGCCACCGTGGAGCCGCGCATGCTTCTCGTGCAATTCCTGCGCGAGGTGCTCTTGCTGACCGGCACTCATATCGGCTGCGATACCAGTCAGTGCGGCGCCTGCACAGTATTGGTGGACGGAGTGGCGACCAAATCCTGTACCATGTTCGCCGTCCAGGCGGATGGCAAAGAGATCACCACCATCGAAGGGTTGGCCGCCAACGGGGATCTGCATCCTCTCCAAAAGGCTTTCTGGGAGGAGCACGGCCTGCAATGCGGTTTCTGCACCCCCGGCGTGATCATGTCCAGCTACGATTTTCTGAAGCGCAATCCGAATCCCACCGAAGAGGAGATTCGCCATGCCCTGGAGGGCAACTACTGCCGTTGCACCGGCTATCAAAACATTGTGAAAGCCGTCAAAAAAGCCGCGCAATCCATGTCGTAATGATGAAGTTGGCACTCTCCTCCGCAACCGTAAATTAAGGAGCAAAACCATGGCAAATTACATAGGCTCTTCTTTAAAGCGCAAAGAAGATCGCCGGTTTATTACTGGAAAGGGCACGTACACCGATGACATCGTGCTGCCCAACATGACCTATGCCTACATTGTCCGCAGTCCGCATGCGCATGCCCGAATCAAAGCCATCCACACCGACAAGGCGCTGGCGCATCCGGGTGTGGTGGCGGTGTTTACCGGCAAGGACCTCCAGGATGACGGCGTGAATCCCCTGCCGACCGGCTGGCAGATTACCGACAGCATGATCGAGCCGCCGCATCCGGTGGTGGCAGTCGATCGGGTGCGATATGTCGGCGATCCTGTAGCGGTGGTCGTCGCCGAAAGCCGCGCTGCCGCAAAAGATGCCGCTGAGCTGGTGGAGGTGGATTACGAAGTGCTGCCCGCAGTGGTGGATGCGACCAAAGCCATCGAAGACGGAGCGCCGCTGGTCCACGACGAGGCGCCGAACAACCTCTCATTCACCTGGGAACTCGGCGACAAAGCCGCAACCGATGAGGCGCTGAGCAAAGCGGCTCACATTACCCGGTTGGAAATCATCAACCAGCGGCTCATTCCCAATGCCATGGAGCCGCGCAGTGCCATCGGCGATTATCATCCCGCCCGGGACGAACTGACCCTGTACACCAGTTCACAAAATCCGCATCTGATCCGCCTTCTGATGTGCGCCTTTGTGCTGGGCATCCCTGAACACAAAGTGCGCGTCATTTCGCCGGATGTCGGCGGCGGATTTGGCAGCAAAATTTTCCATTATCCCGAGGAAGTCATTGTATCCTGGTCCAGCCGCAAGCTGGGACGGCCGGTGAAATGGACTGCCGAACGCAGTGAAAGCTTTCTAACCGATGCCCACGGCCGAGATCATTACACGGTGGCTGAAATGGGCATGGATGAAGACGGCACGATTCTGGCCCTGCGTGTGAATACCATCGCCAACCTGGGCGCCTATCTCTCCACCTTTGCCGGCGGTATTCCGACCTGGCTCTACGGCACCCTGCTGGCGGGGCAGTACAAATATCCCCATATTTATGTTCAAACCAAAGGCGTGTTCACTCACACCACCCCGGTGGACGCCTATCGGGGGGCCGGACGCCCGGAAGCCACCTTCGTATTGGAGCGGCTGATGGACACCGCCGCACGGGAATTGGGCATGGACCCCGCCGAATTCCGGCGCAAAAATTTTATCCCGGCGGATGCGTTCCCCTATGAAACTCCGGTGGTGCTGACCTACGACAGCGGAAATTATGAGGGCTCTCTGGAAAAAGCCATGCAGCTCATCGATTATAAAAAATGGCGCGAAGAGCAGGCGAAAGCCCGGAATCAGGGCCGGCTGATCGGCATTGGCATTTCCTGCTATATCGAGGCGTGCGGCATTGCGCCCTCGAAGGTGGCCGGAGCCATCGGTGTGCGCGCCGGTTTGTATGAAGGCGCCAGCATTCGCGTGCATCCCACCGGACAGGTGACCGTGTACACCGGAGCCCATTCGCACGGCCAGGGCCATGAAACCACCTTTGCTCAAATCGTCGCCGACGGTCTCGGCATCTCCCCGGACAATGTGGAGGTGGTGCACGGCGACACAGCGCAAATCCCGTTCGGCATGGGCACGTACGGTTCGCGGAGCCTCGCCGTGGGCGGCAGCGCGATCTGGCGGGCGGTGGAAAAAATCCGCGAAAAAGCGAAAAAGATCGCTGCGCATAAACTGGAAGCTTCCGAAGACGATATCGTGTTCGAGGACGGCAAATGGGTGGTCAAAGGTACGGATCGCGCCCTGACCCTGGGTGAAATCGCCCTCACTGCCTATGTGCCGCATGATTATCCGGAAGGCTTGGAGCCCGGCCTGGAAGAAAACTCCTTTTACGATCCGAGCAATTTCACCTTCCCCTTCGGCACCCATATTTCCGTGGTTGAAATTGATCCGGAAACCGGCAAAGTCCAGATTCTCCGTTACGTTGCCGTGGATGACGTGGGGAATGTCATCAATCCGATGATTGTGGAAGGCCAGGTGCACGGCGGATTGGCACAGGGCATCGGCCAGGCGCTGTGGGAAGGCGCGGTGTACGATGAAAATGGTCAGTTGCTCACCGGTTCGATGATGGATTATGCCATCCCCAAGGCGGACGACCTGCCGCATTTCGAGGTGGACCGTACAGTGACGCCCTGTCCGCACAATCCGCTCGGTGTCAAAGGCGCCGGTGAAACCGGTACCATCGCCTCTACGGCCTGCATTGCCAACGCGGTGGTGGATGCTGTATCGCATCTCGGCATCAAGGATATTCCCATGCCGCTGACCCCCGAACGGGTGTGGCGGGCCATTCACGGCAAATAATCGTAGCATAGCGATGATTCGTGAACTGATTGAAATGAGGAGAAACGGACATGATTCCGAATAATTTTGAATACATTCGCGCCAATTCGGTTCAGGAAGCGCTGCAGCTTCTTTCGCAAAAAGGCGACGGCGCGCGGCTGCTTGCCGGCGGCCACAGCCTCATTCCGGCCATGAAGCTGCGGCTCAATGCGCCGGAAACCGTGATCGATATCAGCGGGATTCAGGAGCTGGCCAGCATCCGCCGTGACGGTGACCGCCTGCACATCGGCGCGCTGGTCACGCACCGCACGGTGGAAACCTCGGACGAGGTGAAAAGCAGTTGCCCGGTACTGTCCGAAGCGGCGGCACTGATCGGCGATCCACTGGTGCGCAATCGTGGCACCATCGGCGGCAGCCTGGCGCATTGCGATCCCGCGGCCGATTATCCGGCGCTCACGCTGTGTCTGGGCGCCGAAATCGAAGCCACCGGACCGTCCGGCAGCCGCACCATCGCCGCCGATGACTTTTTCGTCGGCATGTTCGAAACCGCGCTGCAATCCGGTGAAATGATCACCCGCGTCACTTTCCCGGTGCTCGGCAAGGGAACCGGCGCAGCTTACGAGAAATTTTCGCATCCGGCATCGCGTTTCGCTGTAGTGGGCGTGGCCGCCATGGTGACGCTGGACGGCGGCGGCAATTGCAATTCGGTGCGCGTGGCGATCACCGGGGCCGGTCCGTCGGTGTTCCGCGCAACGAAAGTCGAGCAGGCGCTGACCGGCTAAGCTCCGGATGAGCAGGCCATCAGCGATGCCACGCAGGATGTGGCGGATCCGGCGGATATGATGAGCGATATTTCGGCGTCGGCGGAATACCGGGCGCATTTGTGCTCGGTGCTGAGCAAACGCGCCCTGCAACGCGCGGTGCAAGCCGCCCGCGGTTGATGCTTCGCTGGAGGTGAATGGGAGCTGTCCTAAAATCAACGTGCCCACAGCGTCAGATGGTCGGTGCCGCTGCGCATTGGCACGAAGCGGTTCAGCCCTCTTACCATCGGGCGACAGGCCTGGGTGCGGGGCAGCTCCCGTTTTTTATGATGCAGCACAAGCTTCCAGCCTGTGTAAGCAGCGCGCATTTGCATCGCAGCCAACATCTTTTCCACGCTTATTTTCAAATATCCCCCATCGCTGGCCGCCGGCGCGAGACGCAACCAAGGATGCTTGCTCTACAGCCTCCAAGCAAGATGCTTGCGCGACTGCTGTAGCATAAGCTTCCAGCTTGTGTAAGCAACACGCATTCGCATAGCAGCCAAAATCTCTTCCACCCCCATTTCCAGATATCGCCTATCGCAGGCTGCTGGCCTGCGACGCAAGCAAGATGCTTGCGCCACGCTGGCAGGGTTCCAAGCCCTGCCAGCGTTAAGAGAGGCACGCTTATTTTCAGATATCCCCCATAGCAGGCTGCTGGCCTGCGACGCAAGCAAGGATGCTTGCGCTACAATTTTCCTATTGCATTTTCCCCATATTCCCACCATATTTAAATTTATAAATCATCGCCGAGAACCGACCATTTCCGAGAACTGATATGCCGGATTTCAGAACCATTGAAGACGTCCAAAATGCGCTGAAGCAGGAACATTATATTGCCGAACGCAGTCTTGCCACGACCATTTTTCTCGCCCTGAAAATGCAACGCCCGATTTTTCTCGAAGGCGAAGCCGGCGTTGGCAAAACCGAAGTCGCCAAAGTGTTGGCGCATATTTTGAATACACCGCTCATCCGTCTGCAATGTTACGAAGGCCTCGATGTCCACAACGCCGTTTATGAATGGAATTACGCCCGGCAGATTTTGCAAATCCGTTTGATGGAGGCAACCGGCCACCGGGATGAGAAACAAATTCTGCATGAAATCTTCGGCCCGGAATTCCTCATCAAGCGGCCGCTGCTGCAGGCCATCGATGATGCCGCCGAATCCACTCCCGTCCTGCTCATCGATGAACTCGACCGCGCCGACGAAGAATTCGAAGCCTTTTTGCTGGAACTTTTGGCCGAGTTTCAAATCACCATTCCGGAAATCGGCACGCTGCGCGCCAAGCATCCACCTGTAGTGATCATCACCTCCAACCGCACCCGTGAAATCCACGACGCCCTCAAGCGCCGCTGTTTGTATTTCTGGATCGATTACCCGTCTGCAGAAAAGGAATTTCAAATCGTCATCGAAAAGGTGCCGGATATTCCGCAAAAACTGGCCCGGCAGGTGGTCGCTTTTGTTCAGGAACTGCGCACCATGGATCTGTACAAACTTCCGGGGGTGGCCGAGACTCTGGACTGGTCCCGGGCGCTGCTGGCATTATCCGAAAAAGAGCTGTATCCCGAGCTGGTGGACGACACCCTCGGCACGCTGCTCAAATATCAGGACGACATCGTCAAAATCAAAGGCTCCGAAGCAGCGCGGCTGGTGGAAAAAATCCGCGACCAGGCAGATACGGCAAAGTGACGCCAAATCCCGATGCAAGGGGTGACCGCCATGAGCGATTCGTCCGAACGACACCACATTCTCGCCAAACACATCATGACCTTCGGCCGCGTTCTGCGGCGCGCCGGTTTGAACATCGGCACCGGCGAGATCATGGATGCGCTGCGGGCGCTGACCGTCATCGGCATCCGCAACCGTGACGATGTGTATCAGGCGCTGTACAGCACCTTTGTCACCCGCAACGAACAGCGGGACATTTTTGATCAGGCGTTTCATCTGTTCTGGCGGGCACCGTCACGCCTGCCGCAAATGATGCAACTGCTGTTGCCGAATGTGCGGGGGTCGGATCAAAAAAAGAACGAGCCCTCGCCGCGCGTCAAGCAGGCGCTCCAGGAAGAAACGCCGACGCGGCCGCCGCGCCCAAAGCCCCAAAAGGAGCCCCAAAAACAGCAGCTCGATCTGATCTTTACCTATAGTCCGGACGAAATTCTGCGCAAAAAAGATTTCGCTGATTTCACCCCGGAAGAAGTTATCCAGGCCAAGGAGTTTCTGGCTTCGTTGCGCTGGCCGATTGAACCGTATGCGTCGCGGCGGCGCACACCGGATTGGAAGGGCCGGCTTCTGGATTTCCGCCGCACGCTGCGCCGGAATCTTCGGCACAACGCCGAGTTGATGCGGCTGAGCTGGCTCGGCCACAACCGGAAACCGCGGCCGGTCGTTATTTTGTGCGACATCAGCGGCTCCATGGAACGCTATTCCCGCATGCTCCTGCACTTCATGCACGCGCTTACTTCCGGCATGCAGCGCATTGAAACGTTTGTTTTCGGTACCCGGCTCACGCGCATCACCCGGCATCTGCAACACCGCGATATCGATCAGGCCGTGGATGAAGTCACGCGCGCGGTGCAGGACTGGGCCGGAGGTACGAAAATCGGGGAAGCGCTGAAGGATTTCAACTACATCTGGGCGAGAAGAGTATTGCGGCATGGTGCGGTGGTCATGATCATCAGCGATGGCTGGGACCGGGGCGACGCGAGCTTGCTGGAAACCGAAATGGCGCGCCTGTCACGAAGCTGCTACCGCCTGATCTGGCTCAATCCGCTGCTCGGCTTCGAAGGCTACGAACCGCTGACCCGCGGCATGCAAACGGCGCTGCCGTATGTCGATGATTTTCTGTCGGTGCACAATCTCGAGTCGCTGGAACAGCTCGGCCGTTTACTCTCAGCCATCAGCCACCGCCGGAGGCCAGCGCGAATGAGCGTCCACACGGCTTCAGAAGGGGACCGGCGATGAAATTTCGGCGTATTCCTGTGGACGACGCTATCGGCGCCATTTCGGCGCACAATCTGTATCACCCGCAGGGACGGCGCATCCTCGCAAAAGGTGAGGTCATCGGTGAGCATCATCTCGCTGCCCTTCGCGCAGCCGGTCATGATCGGATTTTTGTGGCGCAACTGGAGCCGGATGATCTGCATGAGAACGAAGCCGCCGCCCGGCTGGCCACCCTCATCAAAAGTGAGTTTTTGTATTTCAAACGTCCGGCCACGGGCCGCGCCAATTTGCGCGCCGACCGTCCCGGGGTGTTGGGCGTCAATGCCGAAGCCGTGATGCAAATCAACGCCATTGGACACGGCATTTCGCTCGCCACCCTGCCGCGGCACAGTTTTGTCCAAAAGGATCAACTGGTTGCCACGGTTAAGATCATCCGCTTCGGCCTGGAGCAACAGGCGGTGCAGGAAATCGAAACCAGGCTGGCATCCACCGCTCCGATCTTGCGACTTCATCCTCTTAAGATACGGCAGGTCGGCGTCATTGTGAGCAGCAACCATGCGGATCATGCGAGCATTGCACAGCGGTTTTGGCCCGGTCTTGAGTACCGTGCCCGGATTTATCATTTTACGCTGGCAGATCCCGTTCACTGCCGTCACGAACCGGAAGCCATCGCCGCAGCGATCCGGGCGCAACTGGGTGCCGGCGTGCCGTGCGTGTTTATTGTCGGCATGTCCGCCATCATCGATCCGGAAGATGTGGTGCCGCAGGCGGTGGAACTGGCCGGTGCCGACACCGTGCATTACGGCTTTCCCGTGGATCCCGGCAACCTGACGCTGCTGGCCTACATTGACGGCGTGCCTGTCGTCGGCATTCCCGGCTGTGCTCGCTCAAAACGTCGCAATGCCATCGATTTGATTTTGCCGCGACTGCTGGCCGGTGAGCGCATCGATCACCGGGCGATCCTTGAATTGGGCCACGGCGGGCTTCTCGAGGAAATCAAAGCACGTCCGCTGCCCCGCGATACGATCGATCGCTGATCAAGAAAATTTGCTGGATTTGTCAAGAAACCCGTGTGCCATTTATTGATTCACCTATGAATTCCGATGGGAGAGAAATCATGAACCATCATGTGCTGATTTTAGCGGCTGGTTTGTTGTCGTGGTGGGCAGGCGATGAAACCGCCGTCCCCCAAATCGTTTCGGTGCTGGGATTCGGCTTTCTGTTGGGTCTGAAGCACGCCACCGACGCGGATCATATTGTGGCGATCTCCACCATCGTCTCGGAGAAACAGGATGCGCGGGCGGCATCGACTGTCGGTATGATGTGGGGACTGGGCCACACGCTGGCGCTGCTGGTGGTCGGCCTGGGAGTCATTTTATTGAAAACACAAATCCCGGAGCATGTGGCCTCCTTGCTGGAATTTGCCGTTGGTGTGATGCTGGTATTTTTAGGCGTGCGCCTGTTTTTGCGGCTGCGCCGGGCGCGCACTATCCATTTTCATGAGCACGAACACGACGGCTACCGGCACGCCCATCTGCACATTCATGAGGAAGGGGTTGATGATCCGCCGCACACGCATCATGGTTTTTCATTCGATCATCGTTCGCTGCTGATCGGGCTGGTACACGGGATGGCCGGATCCGCCGCCTTGATGCTGCTGGTGCTGACAACCATTTCATCCACCTGGCTGGCCGTGGCTTACATTCTTGTTTTCGGACTTGGCTCCATCGGCGGCATGATGGCCATGAGTTTTGTTCTTGCCCTGCCTGTGGCTCTCATGGGAGCCCGTTTTGATCGATTGCAACGCTCGGTACAATTTTTTGCTGCGTCTCTCTCGGTGATCTTTGGCCTTATCATCATGTGGGAAATTGGACACGGGCTTTTTCTCTAACCGCCCAAATGAGGATTTCACATGCCATTTTCAGGAAGAAAACGAATTGGGGGCATCGTTGCCGCCCTGACATTGCTGGGGCTTATCATCCTTACGCAACCCTTATTCAGAACCTCACCCCCTCGCCGCGACGCCCCTCCGCAATCCAGCGAGCCGACATCGGGCGACACTCTGTCGCGGGATATGGCCATTATTGCAGAAAGCTCGTTTACAGACGCGGTGGATCGTATTTTGGAATCCGCCCCGTGGGGGAACATCGCCTTCAGTCATCCGGAATCGATGACATTGAAAGAAACCCGTGTGGTGGAACTGCTTCTGGATCTGGATTTGCCGGTGGATTCCCTCAAACAGCGGATACAGTCGGAAGGCAAAAAGTTGGGAGCACCGATTCGGGTGTTCCCGCGGATGCGGGCTGAACTCATCAGCAAGGATTTCGACATCGCCGCGCTCACTCCCCCGGAACAGCTCATTTCTCATATCGAACCTACAATGTGGAAATGGCAAATCCTGCCGCTGAAAAAAGGGGCGGCGATGCTGCATCTCACGCTCTCTGCACCGATCGAGTTTCAGGGCAGCACCACCATGCGGGTTGTCCGGGTTTTTGAACGCAATGTTTGGGTTCGGGTCACGCTCGGACAGCGGATCGGCGAGTTTATCGGCAACAACTGGCAGTGGCTGTGGGCTTCAGTCTTGCTGCCGCTGGGAGGATGGTTGTGGCGAAAACGCCGGAAACAAGCCGCTTCGGCGAAGTAATCCGGTGGCTCCCGTTCCGGTTTCCGGAATCCCGAAGTCACATGTTTTTCACTTTCTCCACCGCTTTTTCAGGCCCGACGACAATCAGCCGGTCGCCCACCTGCAGCACTTCCGATGGATTCGGCACAAGGGTTACCTCTTTCTGACGCGGACCCGGTCGTTTAATCATAATCACCTGGATATTGTAGCGGGCCCGCAAATCAAGTTCCCGGATCGATTTATGGACAAATTCACCGGGACAGGGGATTTCCGCCAGCGCATAGCCGTCCACGAATTCCAGGGTTTTCGCGCGATCGAGAAGTTTGACCGAATGCACCAGTTCCGAGGTCATATCCAAACGCGTGACCTCGCGGTTATAGGCTTCCATCACATCGCGCCAGCGTATTTGACCGACCAGTTTATTCGGATGCCGGCTATCCACCACCGGCAGAAAATCTATGTTGCGCTGCGCCATGATTTTCAGGGCGTTATCCAGCGTGTCCTCCGCGGAAATGGTGGGAATGTCGGTTATGGCAAGGTCTTTCGCTACCACAATATCGCCCAACACCTCTTCGTCTTGAAGCGCCTGCCGCACTTCGGCCAGCGTAATTACGCCTTCAAAATCACCGTTGCGGTTGATCACAAAAAATTCCGGCTTGGGGCTCTCCCAGATGAGCTTCACCAGCCGCCGGAACGGCAGCCCCTCCTGCACGGTCTGATAGTCCTGTTCCACCACGTCCCGCACCTTGATGCCGTGTAACACATTGATATCTTTGCCCTTGAAGATATCGATGCCCCGGCGGACCAATTTAATGGTATAAATCGATTCTTTTTGCAGCTTGGTACTAATAAGCGTGGCAATGATGGTGGAAATCATCAGCGGCAGGATGATCTTGTAATCATTGGTCATTTCAAAAATGATCAGGATGGCGGTGATGGGGGCATGCGTGGCCGCCGCGACCACAGCTCCCATGCCCACCAGCGCGTAGGCGCCGGACTCGGCCGTGGTGTTGGGCAAAAATTCGTGCACAAACGCACCGAAAAAGCCGCCGGTCATGGTGCCGAGAAACAGCGACGGGGCAAACACGCCGCCGGAACCACCGCTGCCCAGACTGATCGATGTTGCCAGGGTTTTCACAAAAATCAGCAGCAGCAGCCACTGCCACATCATGTCGCTCTGCAGCGCCCGGTCCATGGTATCATATCCGACGCCGTAAATGTGCGGGATGAAAATACCGATGAGGCCCACGAGAAGACCGCCGATCACCGTTTTCACATATTCGGGCGTTTTTAAGTGATCAAAAAAGGTTTCAAACCGGTAAAGCGTGCGAATGAACATGACCGCCACCAATCCGGCAAGAATCCCCAACATCGCATACGGGATCAGCTCGAACGGACTGACCAGATGATAGGGAGGCACAGCAAAAGCCGGGAAATCGCCCAGGAACGAGCGTGACACCACCGTGGCCACGACCGAAGAAATGACGATGGGGCTGAACTGCGGCACGCCGAAATCGCCGAGAATCACCTCGACGCTGAACAGCGCTCCGGCCACCGGCGCATTGAAAGCAGCGGCGATTCCTGCGGCGGCGCCACAGGCCACAAATGTTTTCATGCGCTGCGGATTGACACGTAAAAATTGGCCGATGGTGCTTCCCACCGAGGAACCGATTTGAATGACCGGGCCTTCGCGCCCCACCGATCCCCCCGCGCCAATGTACAGCGATGAGGCGAGCAATTTGGCAACGACCACCCGCGGCCGAATCACCCCATTGCGCAAAGCAATGGCTTCCATGACCTCCGGGACGCCGTGCCCCTTGGCTTCCCGTGAAAAATATTGGACGATCAATCCCACCAGAAAGGCGCCGATCGCCGGTGCCAGCAATTTGTGATGCCAGGGCAACTCGTAAAAGTAATTGGTGGAGAGGGTCCACGCGCTCCAGAACAATTTTTGAAACAACTTGATGGCGAATTGGATGCCCACCGCACCGAAGCCGCCGAGCAGGCCAATGAAAATCGCCACGACCACCATAAACATGTGCTCGGTGGACTTAAAGCGCATGAAATAAGCCTGGGCATACTTCACGAATTGGATGTGAAGCCGGCGCAACTGTTTGCGGTATTTGCGTTTCACAGAGTGCCATTTCCCGTTTTGAGACATCGAAATCAGCTCCGTTTAGAATGGGTATCCTACCTGCACTTCCAGCAGCAGCGGATGTCTGCGGCTGTGGCTCAGCGACAGCATCACCGGCGCAATCGGAGTCAGGGAACCGAACGCAATGCCAAAACCTTTGAAATAGGATGCGGTGTCCCGGGGCAAACGCCATCGATCAAACGTATTTCCGATATTCCACAGGAGCAGGATGAATTTCTTCGGCGGTATCCGCGGCCAGATTTCAAACATAACGCCAAATTGCAACGAATGCAAGGTTCTTCCGAATAATTCATCGGCATCGAGCCCAACGAATTCATTCAAGCCGCCCCAGGCGAAGTTTTTGTAAGCCGGGATTCGGCCGCCGCCCACCAGGCTGCCGAGGGTCAGGCGCATCAGCCAGGTCGTGTGCCGGGTCAGGGGCACAAAACTCTGCCAATCAAAAAACACGCGTTGAAAAGCCACATCGCTGCCGAGAAACCGGGGAAAATGCTCCGCCTGCATCAGGCCTACATGACCCGCGGATGGGAACACCCGACGGTTGCGGGAATCCCACAGCGCCTGTGCAAAAGCACCGGTCAATCCACGGGTGGATTCGGAGAATTCCGGCGCGCCGATGTCCACGACCAGTTTGCCGCGTTCGTGTTTCAGGCCGGTCTCCAATAACAGCCGGTTGGAATAATAGCTTCCAACCGAACCGCTTGCCTGCAGGGAACGGACCCGCAACCGCGCCACCCGGATATTCTGCTGGTAGCGATCCAGCACCGAATCGACGTAACCGGCAAACAGCTTGATTCCAAACGGATAGGGTAACCCGCCATGGAGATAAAGGCCGCCGGAGACTTCGGTTTTGCCTCCCAGCTTGACGTCGGCGCTAAGAATGGAACTTTGCCCCATGACGTTTCGGAGCGTGAGGTTGAGCAAAATGGTGGATTTGATTTGCGTATCGTAACGGGCGCTGAAATGGAACAGATTGGTGTTTTTCTCGAGAATGTCCAGGATCAGACGCGTGCCTTTCGGCCCCGGCTCCAGACGATAAATGACATGTTCAAAAAATTGCGAACTGTAAATCCGATCCACGCTATGACGCAGGACGGATTCCGTTACCCACGTGGGGGGATTCAATCCGAGCTGTGCCTGTACCAGGCTCTTTGACACACGTTGCAATCCGCGGAATTCCACATCGACGATATACAGGGAATCGATGCGGGCGATGGAGGCATGCGGTCTCTGCGCGCGGGGCGGTGTACGGTTTAATGAGTCACGAAGTGCCAGAAGTTGCGGGAGCTGTTCTCGCGCCGCAGCCTCACCGAGACGGATCAGCGCATCGGCTTCGGAAAAGCTGGAAAAACTTAAATCGTCCAATTGCGGTACGATCAAAATGTCGCACAGTTTACGTTGTTCACGTGTGGAAAAG
>WFVT01000270.1 GCA_015491485.1 Candidatus Zhuqueibacterota bacterium | reverse complement strand
TTCCAGAGGCGCATCTTCATCGCCGTGCAAATCCGGAATAAGGCGCAATTTTTCAGCGAGTTTTTCTATCCACGATGGGGGTGGTTGTACGGCCATAGCTCCTCTCCAGGCTTTCGGGTTGGTCAAAAACCACAAAAAATTCCGCCAAATTGAAATCATTTTTCGCATTGCAAATTTTATATACCGAAATGCTCTCGCAGAGGGACGCAGAGATCGCAGGGGGATTTTCATTTTTTTATCCTCTGCGATCTCAGCGCCTCTGCGAGAGTTGAATTTTCAAATTGCCATGAGACAATGATAATATCAAACAGCCTACGCCAGCGGCACGTACTGCGGCGCCCGCACCCAGATGTGCTCGGTGCAGTACAGGCCGATGAGAATCAGCGCGCCGATGACCGGCATCAGATTGTGCATGCCGAGAACCAGCATCGCCAGCGGCACCAGGTTGCCCACCAGCAGCACGCCCGCATAGAACAGCCCGGCAAACCGGCCTTTGATGATCATCTCCACGGCCAGTTTGGCATCCGATGTGGGATGCGTGATGAAGATTTCCGCCGCCAGAATGGCCAGATTGGCCAGCAGGGTGAAGATCATCACCATCGGCATGCTTTCGAACAGAAAGCCGCTTTCCACCGGCCCCCAGAGATTCAAAATCGCCAGGACCGCCTGACCGGCCAAAAGCGCATTGACGAGCATGTGCAGCGGCAGCGTCGGGGTTTGCCAGAAATCACGGCCCTTGGCCTGTGCGAACAGAAACGCTGTATAAACCGCCACCATCAAACCCAGCACCATCCCCAGCCATTCCGTGGCGATCTGCAACCAGCCGATGGCTTTCCAGCGCGCCAGGCCCCACAGGGTGACCACGCCTCCGTATGCCGTGATGAAATAGCCGCCGCGCACCAGCCAGGATTTCCACTGCGGCCGCAGCAACACATACAGAAACCGTTTCGGCTGATCCAGGTCTTTGATCAGCAGCAGTCCGGTGATGGCCAGAAAGATCAGCGAAATGGCCCAGCCCATCCACTGCACCTGCCCGGGGATACCGGCAAGATTGAAGCGGTTGTCGAATGCAATGAGCATAAACGTACCCGCGGCGATGGCCTTGGTCCAGACGTAGCTCGAGACTTCCCAGCCCCAGAGGATGCCCTTGGACGGAGCGTCGTACACGCGCCGGGCCTGCTCACGCACCACAGCCCAGGCTTTGCTCAAGACCGAGCTGCCGCCGGCGGCAATTTCCGGAACTTTCACGCCGTAATCTTCCGGCGAGCCAGCACTGACCTGTCCGCCGTTTCCGGCCAGTTGTTGCGCCATCTTTTGCGGATCGGCGTTTTGCAGCCGCTGTTCAGCAAATTTTACAAAATGGCCGACGCCGCTCACCTGCTCGGTCTGAATGTAATTCGTGGACGGCGGCGCCATGCCCGGCACCAGCGACGCCGCATCGCCGTCGATGTAAAACAGCTTCGGTTTCGTGCCCTTTTCCACCTTCCGGGCCTGCACCTGCTCGCGGGCAATGAGCTGCGAAATCTCACTCATCGGGTCATCCAGATCGCCGGAAATGATGGCGTGCTCCGGACACACGTTCACGCAGGCCGGCTCCAGGCCGATATCGATGCGGTGGGCGCAGTAGTTGCACTTGGCCGCCGTGTTTGTCTCGGGATCGATGTACAGCGCATCGTACGGGCAGGCCTGCATGCACGACTTGCAGCCGATGCAGCGCCGGTTGTCGAAATCCACGATGCCGTCCGGCCGCGTGTACAGCGCCGCCACCGGACAGATCTCCACGCAGGGCGCATCTTCGCAGTGGTTGCAGCGCATCACCGAAAACAGCCGCCGCGTGTTGGGGAATTCACCTTTTTCAATGTATTTGACCCACGTGCGGTTTACCCCCAGCGGCACATCATGCTCCGCTTTGCAGGCAACCGTACAGGCATGACAGCCGATACATTTTCGGTTGTCAATGACAAACCCAAAATTCATTCCGCCTCCTTCTGTATGATCGCGGTTCAGATTGCAGAAAACCGTACCGGGGACCTTTGAGCCCCAAACCGGAGCGCATCTCCGCCTGCACCACTCCGGACATTATTTGTGGCTCAAAAAGCACTCCCGCATGCATTTCAAAATCCGCAGGACGAACGGTTCGGCGATGGAATAGTACACCATGTTGCCCTCTCGCCGGGATTTGAGCAATCCACGCACGCGCAGCACATTCAGATGCTGCGACGTCACCGCCTGCGGCTGATTGACGATCGCCTGAATTTCACTGACGTTTTTCTCGCCGTTTTCCAATGCTTGAATAATCCCCAACCGCACCGGATGCGCCACGGCTTTCAAAATTTCTGACGCCATAACCATAAGCTGCGGATCGATCACTTCTTCCATACCCTCACCTGCTTGTCGAGATCTATTGCTCATTTATGATGGTTCGCCGTTTTCCGCATGCGAATCGGCAAGGTGATACAGCAACAAATCATAAGCCACCATACGGATTTCGCGCTGGTACTGCTCCAGCACCTTCGCCGATTTCTTCAATGCCTGCTTGGTGGTATCCTTGCAAATCGGGCAGGTCAATTCGAAAACAAGATGCCCGGATGTTTCATCAACATAAATTTTGACTTCCTCCGGATGGCCGTCAGTCAGATGACCGTGCAACGCCATGCGCGATCCGGTGAAATCACAGTAGGGACATTTCATGG
The DNA here is from genome assembly GCA_015491485.1 of Candidatus Zhuqueibacterota bacterium. Classification (GTDB taxonomy): domain Bacteria; phylum Zhuqueibacterota; class Zhuqueibacteria; order Zhuqueibacterales; family Geothermadaptataceae; genus Hydrothermovivens. The sequence goes on along the minus strand of WFVT01000270.1, from coordinate 23,132 downwards.
ATGTCACCGTGTTTCAATGAGTTCCGGCAATTGCTGTTCAATTTTTTGCGATGTGGATTGGATGAGCTGTTGCAAAAACGCCGCCACCGACTGACCGGCGGCGGTCAGGGCGTAAGTCCCGGTTTCGTAGTTGCGCTCGACCATCACCGCCTGTTGCAGAAGACTCAGCCGCTCCCGCAGCAGCATCTCCGAAATTTTCAGCCGTTCCGCCAGTGCCGCAGGGCTTGCATCCGGCTCCGCCGCCATGAGCAAAAGCACCTGCGCCTGTTCCGGGGCAAAGACCGCGGCCAGGGTGCTCAGCAGAAACTCTTCGGCCAGAGTGCGGCTGTCGGCGGATGACGATTCGGCGCCCGGGGCATCTCCCCTGTCCGGCGGCACAAACACGCCGGGCATCAGCGGCACGAAATTTTCCAGCCGGTTCAGCGACAGCACCAGCGAGCGCAGCCGCTGCCAGGCCGCCTCGGCCAACAGTTCCGTCAAATCGGTCAAATCGATTTTATGTTCATCCGTCATGGGTTCGATTCAATCCAAATCGGTGAAAATCCCTATCATCCGCATTCCATCGCGATCCGAAGCAATGCCCGATATCCAGCAATATAACATCGATTTCGGCAAGTGCAAGCAAATTAGGCCGGCACGGCTTCGGCAGCGATGGCATACCGCCCCACCCGGCGGTGAATTTCCGGCAGCCGCTCGATGCCGGTGTCGAAATCCAGAATCCGATTGATGAAATAAAACAGATACATCGTGGTCAGCCAGTTGGTGAACTCCTGCCGGCTGCGCAAGTGCTTTTTCATGTTCAGCATGATCCAGGAAAAATGCTCCCAGGTGTCGTAACACACCGAGCAATCGCGATCCACGCCGGTGCAGCAGCGGCGCGTGGTTTCAAGGTCGGCGTTGTACGCGCGGAAATGGGGATTGTAGAGATGGCCATTGGCAATGCGCGCCGCATTGACCGGGTTATCCGAGCTGATGCTGGTGCACACCTCGTAGCCCCACTGCTGGTCATACAGCCGGCCGGTGGTGATCACGTAACTCAGATACGATGTGGTGAGAATGCGGTCCGGGTATTTATCGATCATGCGGTTGATGGTGTCCTGCACCTCGGCAAAGCCATAGGCCGGGTCCAGCACTCCTCCCTGCCCGGTGATATCGCAGTAATAATTGAACAGCACGTAATTGCCGTTATCGATACACTGATCGACCACGGTTTCGATTTCATGCGCCATGCCCGGAGCCACGGTGTAATACCAGAAAGCGCGCGGATCGTCTTTGTAATTCTTCAGCGCGCGCTCGAACACATCCACGCGGTTGCCGCCACGCAGCCAGCGGTCGGTATCGTGATCGCCCCACACGGCAATGCCGATGGGCATGTTCTCGAAACCGTCATAGGGAATCCGGATCAGGCCATTGGTGGCCACATTCATCCAGAAATTGTCGTAAATCTTTTTCAGCCGGCCGAGCACCAGGGTGGGCTCGCCGCCGACCACGGTGACGAAATTGGTGCCGCGCCGCTTTTCGCGTTCGATGAAGGCATCGAAGGCGGCTTCGTCCTCGGGAGCGGGGTGCTGATCCATACTCTCGGAAAAATAGTAGCAGCCGATGCAACGCAAGTTGCACTGATGCGTCAAATCCACCGAAATCGACCGGATAGCGCCGGCCTGCCGGATTTCGGAGTACAGTGTATTCAAAAACGGGTCCTGCAAATACGTTTTGAGTTTTGCACCCATGGTCTTTTTTCGTTTTGTCCCGAACGTTGAACGCCCCGGCAGTATTCGCCTGGCGCGCAAACCGGCTTTAAGACGGGACGCCTTCGGGCACCTGCTTTTGCCAGCGTTGCGGCTCGAAGGTCAGACCGATGAACTCTGATTCCAGATCCACCAGTCGCTCGCCGCGCCGGTCCAGAAGGCGCGCATCATACACCGCGCCGCGTTTGACCCAAAAATAGCCATCCAGGGACCGTCCGCGGTGCTCGATCTCAACCCAATGGATAAAATCATCCGCCGCGATTTTCAATTGCCGGAGCGGCTCCGTGGAACGCCCGTTCTCCGGAGGCATGAGGTACTCCGGTGCGGTCATCTTATCCGCCAGTTCTTCGGCGCGCTGCTGTTCATCAGGCGTCAATTCGCCTTCGATGATCGGCCGCTTGAAATGATCATGAAACTGGCGTATCAGGAGCGGTTCAATCTCCCTCATGGCCAGCCGGACGCCGAGCCGCCGGAACGTGGCGATCTGTTCCTGCATGGCTGACCGCGCCAGTTCACGGAAAGCCGGGGCGGGCGTATTCAGAAATCGCACCATCGCATCGGCGTCAAAATCCACCAGCACGTTGCCCACAACCACACAGGCTTCGCCGATTTGGCCGCCGCCGGTGCCGGCAACCCGCCGGCCGTCCACCTCGATTTCATTGATTTTCCGCAGCCCGGCATTCAGTCCGAGTGCGCGCAACATGTGCACCGCCGGAGCCAGCAAATACTGAAACACGGCATCGAAATGCACCGGCACGCGCCGGCGGTGAAATACAAACTGATAAAAAAACTGATCCGAGTCCAGGTACGTGGTGCCGCCTCCGATTTTGCGGCGGATGACCGGGAAGCCGGCTTTTTGCAGCGCGGCCACATCAAACATCTGCGCCAGATGCTGATGATAGCCGAGGCAGAAATAGGGCTGGTCCGGCTGACACAGGATAATGGTATCCGGATCAGTTTCATGCAACCGTTCCGCCACCGCATGGTACACGGCTTGCGTGTACCGCCAGTGCGTGCGTCCCAGCCGCACCAGCCGAATGGGAACAGGTTTTGCGGTGCCATCCGTCGCCATGGCGTTCCCGTTCAGGATACCGCCGGTTGGCTGAGCTTGTGGAACACCTCTTCGAGCCGGAGTTCCCGGCGAATGGTCACGATATCCTGCGGTTCGGGCCGGAATGGATAGTCGCGGAATTCCTCCCCGGGACGGTACGAGCCGTACGGCCGGTTGCAAGCCAGGTTGCCCTCGCGGTCCGGACAGCCGTTGGTCATGAACGGGAGCCCGCTATCAATGGCCACTTCTACGGTCATCTCCGGTGCGTCGATGCCGATGAGGTCGCCGGATTCGTTGAATTCCAGCGCCTCGCGCGGCAGGTCTTTTTCTTCGATGAGGTATTTTACCAACTGAATCCGGCGCCAGCGCTCGATGGGGGCTCGCGGAACATGTTGCATTTCCGTCCCCGGTTCGGGATTGAACGAGAACAGATACGCGGCGATCTGTTCCGATTTGAGCTGATAAAAGAGGTCCACCAGCTCTTGATCGGTTTCGCCCAGGCCGACGATGATGTGACAATTGACGTTCATCGGCCCGAACAGCTTGCGCGCCGCGCGGATGATGCGCCAGTGGTGATCCCAGTCGTGGGGACTTTTCGCGCCTTTGCCGCGGTTGTTGTAGAACACTTTTTCGGAAGCCGCGTCCAGGCCCACGCCGACAATATCCACGCCGGTGGTTTTGATGTGCGCCACTTTATCCTCATCCAGGGTGGTGGCGCTCACCAGGGCGGAAATCGGCACCTCCGGCGCGGCGCGGTGCACCCGCCCGATCATATCGATGAGGTCATCGTAGGCGCGGTGGTCCTGCACCTGCGAAATGCACACCCGGCCCACGCCGCCGTTGGCTTCTTTTTCAGCGATTTTCTCGGCCACCAGATCGGTGGGGTACAGCGGCCAGTTGACGCGGATGAAAGTATTTTCTTCCGGAACGCCGGGGCGTTCGCGGGCCAGGCCGCAATACGTACAGTTCGCCCAGCAGCCCTCCGGATAGTTCTGCAACAGGTTGATGCAGCCGCAACTGCAGCCGCGAAACATCTGCCCTTTTTTCAGTCCCAGCTCAATCGCCGCCGCCATGCTGATGCGGACGTAGTCCGGGCTGATCTGATAGACTTCTTCCTGCATGTAAGAAGGAATGGTGACTTTTGCCATGAGCTACCTCGACGTTACCGGTTGATGGTTGAAGGGCAATTTCCAGAATTTGTTGGCTGATTTTATTTCGCATGCTCGCGCGCAGAAGCCCGGTTCCCGGGTTACCAGTTCACCCCGCAACAGGCGTTCACGAATTTCGGCTGCAGTTGCCGTTCGCGGGCGTAGGCGATCATGCCGTCGGATGGATAAGCCAGCCCGTTGAACCCGGCGTCAATGGCCAGCCGGTCGATGTGCACCTTCATACTGCCAAGCGGTTTGGCGCATCCCAGCATGATGGGCGTTTCCGGCAGCCGTTTGCGCGCCAGCTCGAAAAAGCCGCCGATTTCTTCCAGCGAGGGCGGCTCCACCCCGGCGATGGGCGTCCCAGTGAGCGGCATGATGATCACCAGCACCAGAATCTTGGGCGGATATTTGGCGATCATCTCCAGCGCGCGCCACTCGCCGAGCATGCGGCCGAAATGCAACCCGAGAATGATGTGCGGGATGCTCGGAATGCGGTACCGGTGAAACCGCTCAAGGCATGCTTCAAAGGCTTCCGGTTCGGCATCGAGATGGTAAATATCCCGGATGGTGTCGCGGTGGCCGATGATATCGATCATGGCGCCGTCGATGTCCACCTCGGCCAGGGCGCGGCAGGTTTCCTCATCCGGCAGGCCCGGGTGCACGCGGATGGTCATGCCCAGTTCCCGGCGCACGCGAATCAAGTCCGGGATGTGCGGCAGCAGCGGCACGCGCCCCTGCCGGTCGCTGCCGCCGGAGATCAGCACGCCGCGTGCGCCGCGCTGTTTCAACTCTTTGCACAAATCGAACAGATTGCCCCGGTGCCCGGTCAAATCCAGCATGCCCTTGAGCACCTGCATCTGGCAGTGCTCGCAGTTCAGCGCGCAGGCCGTGCCGGTCAGGCTGATGGACACAAATTCTTCGGTGCGCTGGCAGGTGTATTCCGAGGTACTGAATTTTTTCAGGCCCGGCGCGTGAAACACGATCTCGTCATCAAAATGACGCCGCCGGATTTCCAGACACTCCGGATCGACGCGCACTTCGGGGATGCTCCGGTACGGCCGCTCGATCTGGACCAGCTCAGGCATGGTACCGGGCGGGGGTGACAAAACAGCCATAGGGTTGCTCTCCGCTCTGATTCAGGTGATGTGCGCCATGCTCGATGGCCTGTTCAATGGCTTCACACAATGACGAAAGCGAAATCAAACTCCAGTCGTGCCGGTGCTGATGATACACCCGCGAGACGGTTTCCCGCACAGCCGCCGGATCGCTGCTGTGCCAGCGCAGGTGCGCCTCCAGATCGGTAATGGCCTGCTCGTTGGCGAAGAAGTCGCCGCGGATGTAAGCCGCCTTGATGGTCCGGCCGGCCAGACTCACGCGCACATCCAGAAGCCCGCCGTCGGTCTTGAGCACCGCCCGGCCTTCGGCTTCCGGCACATCGGCCGTCTGGAAAATCCATTCGGGATTCCGGTACTTGCGCGTTTCCAGCTCGCGGATCGCCTGCCGCTCATCGGCATCGAACGTGCCGGGCGTCAGCTCCAGCTCGAACGCGCGGGCAAAGCCGCGGGCCACGGCCTCGCGCACCTCGGCTACCTCGATGGCGCGCCCCAGTTCGCGGCGCACGGTGGTCATGCGCTCGGCCACGGTGCGAATTTGCTTGTCGGAAATTTTTTCGAATGGAGTTTTCAGTACGCGCAACATGAGAGGAATATCGAGATCCACCAGCAGGGAGGCGTGGAACAGCAGGCCGCCCTGCGGATGACGGTACAGCCCGAGGCCGGCGATTTTGCGGCAATCGACCTCGAGATCGTTTTTACGGCGGAATGCCGCCCGGATGCCAAGCTCGTTCAGCGCCCACAGCAGGCCGCGCGAGAATTGCGCCATGATTTCGCGCGCGCGGCCGTATGCAGTACGGTCGCTGCGCGCCAGCATCAGCGCCACGCCGAGCTGGTCGGCGCCCATGATGATCGCGCCGCCGCCGGTGGGCCGCCGGTTAACTTCGATGCCATGCCGGCGGCAATAATCGAGGTGGACTTCATTTTCCACGGTCTGGAAGCGGCCGACCAGCGCACAGTGCGACCGGTAGGTGTAAAGCCGCACGGTTTGCGGCGACAAATCCCGGCCCACCCGTTGAGTCACGGCCTCATCCGCCGCCAGCCCATAAGCCGCGGAAACGCCATCCTCCGTAATCAGCCGCCAGGTCATGCGTCCAGATTTTGCTGCGCGTTCATGCGTTCGGCTTCGGCCTGCATCCAGGCCGCAATTTCGGCAGGATCGTGCACCAGGTGCTGCCGTTCGTTCTCCCAATCGGTGCCGTCAACAGCGAACAGCCAGCCTGATTCGTACGGATCCTGATTGACTTTCATCGGATCCTGCAGCACGGCTTCATTCACACCGATCAGGATGCCGCTCACCGGCGCGATGATTTCCGAGGTCATTTTGGCCGCTTCCAATGAGCCGATAGCATCGCCGCGCCGGATGGGCGTGCCCACCTCGGGAAGCTGAATGTATGCCAGATCACCGAAGGTATCGAGCATCAATGCATCGATGCCGACGATGAGCCGGCCGGTGGTTGTATCTTTTTTCACCCAGAGATGCGTATCGCGATCGTAGGCGCGATCGGTGGGCGCAGAAAAAGTCGAATTGGCCATAAATCGAATCCTCACTGGTTGACGGTGATAGGGTTGGTTTACGATGCTGCCTCCGCTTTCTCTGCAGGTTGCAGGTCCAGCGCTTCGGCCACGAATTCGATCAGGTCTTTGACTTCAATCTTCCCCTCATTGCCCGACGCCTTCACCGCATCGGTGTACATGGTGTAGTCTTTCGGGCAGCAGGTGATGAAGTACTGAATATCGCCCAGGGACAGCGCTTCTTCGATGCGCTGCTCGCTGGTGCGTTTCTTTTCGTTCGAGGTATCCATCCAGATGCGGCCGCCGCCGGCGCCGCAGCAGAACGTGTTCACCCCGCAGCGCGGCATCTCGTGCAGCTCCAGCCCGATCGCCTTCATCACCTCGCGCGGCGCGTTGATCACCCGGTTGTAGCGCGCCAGATAGCATGGATCGTGATAGGTGACCTTGTAACCGAGCTTTTTCTTGATGGGCAACCTGCCGCTTTGAATCAGACTCAGGAGCAAACTGCTGTAGTGTTCCACCGGATACTCCGCACCGAATTCGGGATATTCGTTGCGCAGGGTATTCAGCGTGTGCGGATCGGTGGTGAAGATCTTCTGGAATTTGGCCTTTTTGAGCGTGGCGATGTTGTCTTCCACCAGCATCTCGTACAGCCCCTCTTCCCCGACCCGGCGCACATCGTTGCCGGCGGTTTTTTCGGCATCATACAGAATACCGAAATCCACTCCGGCGGCATGCATCACCTCGGCTACTTTCTGCGAAATTTTCTGCAGCCGCGGGTCGAACGAGGCGAAATCGCCGACGTACCACAGGTACTCGACTTTTTCCTTGCGCGCATCTTTGATTTTGAACGACAGCCCCTTGGTCCATTTGGCGCGCGCCTTGGGCGACTGGCCGAAGGAGTTGCCGTAATCGCCGAGGCTCATCAGGGCGTTTTGCAGATTGTCGTCCAGCTCGCCGATATCCACCAGATGGCGGCGCATCTGCACGATGCTGGTCAGGTGTTCGATGCCCACGGGGCAGTTCTCCACACAGGCCATACAGGTGGTGCAGCTCCACAGCGTTTCCGGCCGGATGACTTTCAGCGGAACGTCGATTTTCAGCGCTTCATCCGCCGATGTGCCGTTCACCAGCGGCCATTTGGAGCCTTTAAAGAATTTTTGTTTGAACCACTCCTTCGGGGTCAACACTTCATTGCTGAACGTGCGCAGATCGAGGATCAGATCACGCGGGGACAGCGTGGTGCCTGCCGCGTTGGCCGGACAGGCCGCATGGCACCGGCCGCATTTGGTACAGGCGTCGAAATCGAGGAGTTCCTTCCAGGTGAAATCGGTGATGGTGGTATAGCCCATGGGCGGCAGGGCATTTTTCTTGCCTTCGGCCGGTTCGGGATCGGGGAGCGGCGGCAGCCGCCGCGCGGCCATGTCATCATAAAAAATCAGGTTGGCCGTATCCGTGAAGATGTGCATCACTTTTGAATACGGAATGTAGGCGATAAAAAACATCACAAAAATGGCGTGAATCCACCACATCCACTTGTGCCAGCTGATCAGACTGGCGGCATCCATACCGCTGAACATGCCGGCCAGCCACCAGCCCACCGGAGACCAGCGCTCAAATTCGGGCATGTTTTCGGCAATGCGGAAACCTTCAATCAGGAAGCCGGTGACGCCAATTACAAATAAAAGAAAAAGGAAAATGGTATCGTCGGTCACGAAGCCGGAACGGTCATATTTCCCGTTCTGGTCGTCGGCGCGGGTGTAGTCCAATTGCGGCGGTTTCATAATATAGCGGCGTACGGCCATCAACACCAGACCGACCAGGAAAAGAAGGCCCCAGATATCCAGCACAAAGGAGAAAATCAGATAAAACGTGCCCTGTAAAATGGAGATATCGAAGAAACGCAGGATATCATGATCGATGGCGACGATGGTGGTTCCGATAAACAGGAAGGTAAAGCCCCAGAAAATCAAGAAGTGGGCGATGCCGGCAAAATTGTCGCGTTTGCGGACGGTGGATTGCGCGGCGATCGTCTTCACGGCGCGCGCAATGCGTTTGCCGAGGTTGTCAAAACGGTTGACTTTTCGGCCGCGGCGGTATTTTTGAACACGCCGGAAAAAGCCGTACAGAAAAATCAGACTGGCGATGCCAGCGACAGCGTAAAATACCAGCTGCATCCACAGCGAGAAATGCAGGAAAATTTCGCGCGTCGGCACTTGATTCATGCTTTCACTCCCTCCTCAGGGTTCGCAATATTAACAGCCAAACGGAGATGGTTGACGGAACGACCGGAGGCTGAATGTTTTTCCCGGAATAGATGAACGCGCCGGGCTCTTTCTCTCGAACCCGTTCATTGGCAACCAGGACTCGTCTGCCCGAAGCGTTTTACAAACCGGCAGACGTCCTGATTGTATGATCTTTCGGCGACTTGATCCGTTTTCACGAAAAAAGAAAAATCGGAGTTTTGGGCCTCCCGCCCGACCTTCCCTGCGCTGTGAAAATTGTGCCCATTCCCATTAGCGCAACTCTGAATCTCCCAAAACTCCGATGTTTTTCATTTAACTTTTGAGCTTCTCTGTCAAAGCCGGCACCACATCGAACAGGTCTTCGGTCACGCCGTAATGCGCCACCTCGAAAATCGGCGCTTCCGGATCGGTGTTGATAGCGATGATCAGTTCCGAATCCTTCATGCCTTCGATGTGTTCCGGCGCACCGCTGATGCCAACGGCAAAATACAGTTTCGGTTTCACCTTTAAACCGGACTTACCGACCTGCCGGGTTTTGGGCAGCCATTTGTTATCCACAATCGGCCGCGACGAAGCCAGGGCGCCACCCAGGGCTTCGGCAAGCTCCTCCACCATGGGCAGGTTGTCTTCGCTCTGAATACCGCGGCCCACACTGACCAGGATATCTTGCTGCGTGATGTCCACATCGCCGCCTTCCGGCTGAATCAGGTTCTTGAAGCGCACGCGTGTCTGATCCAGACCGTCCGGCGCGGCCACGGTTTCCACGGCCGGGCTGCCATCCTGCTTGCCGGCGTCTGCGGGAAAAGAGCCCGCCAGGACGCTGACCACCGATGAATCGCCCTCGAGGACGGACTCCACATTGATTTTACCGCCGTACAACTGACTCGTGGCCACCACCTGCCCGTTGTCGAACTGCACATCCGTGGCATAGGCCACCAGCGGCAGATTGTTTTTCACCGAAACCGCCGCCGCCAGGTCCATGCCCATGGAAGTGTTCGGAATCAGCGTCAGACGCGGCTTGTTCTGTTCCAAAATGTGCGACAGGGCTTTTGCATAGGATTCGGGATTGAAGTTCTCCAGGGCGGCATGCTCCATATACAGCACCTTGTCGGCGGCGCCGAGGCTGCCGGCCTGGTCCTGAATTCCCGAGCCCATGAGCACGGCCACGACGTGTCCGCCGCTCTGACCGGCCAACTCACGCGCCTTGCCGAGCAGCTCGTAAGTCACGTCGTCGATCTTGCCTTGCAGGTGTTCCGCAACTACGAATACGTCTTGGCTCATTTTTTAATCCCTTTCTCCTGTAGAATTTTGATGATCTGTTCGGCGATTTCTTCGGGCGACCCTTCCAGCATTTGCGCGCCGGCGCCTTTTTCCGGCTTGAACATACGGCGGATGCTGGAGCCGACTTCGGCTTCGGTGTCGCTCGCTTCCACTTCTTCGATTTCCGCCTGGCGCATCACCTGGCGTACACGACTCACCGGTGCATAGCGCGGCGTCTGCCGGGCGGCCTGCACGCCCAACACCGCCGGTAGATCCACCTCAAACTCGGCCATCACACCGCCGGCGTACTCCTTCTGCACCGTCACCGCGCCGTTGTTCGGCGCAACGCCGCTCACCACGCTCACGTGCGGCACATCCAGATAATTGGCCAGCAGCACACCGAGCTGACCGTCGCGGTCATCGGCGGCCTGCACGCCGGTCAGAATCAGATCATACTCCATCCCCGAAAGCACGCTGGCCAGAGCCTTTGCCAGCACATGGTTTGGCGTGCCCGGCGGCAAATCGTTGGTGATCTTCACCGCGCGGTCCGCGCCTTTGGCAATGGCCGTGTAAAGGGCTTTGTCGGTATCTTCGCCCTCAAACGCGATCACCGTCACGGTGCCGCCGTGTTCTTCTTTCAACAACAGCGCCTCTTCCAGCGCGTGTTCATCAAATTCGTTCAGCTTGTAACTGAGATAGTCCCGATCCAGATCGGTGCCGTCTTCGTTGATTTCCAGCTCCTCGACCAGATCAGGAACCTGTTTTACGGGCACGATGATATTCATAGCCTGTTCATCTCCTTAAAAATATGATCCATTGATCTCGGTTCATTGCCTCAATTGGCACCCATGGCTTCCACCACGAGTTCGATGATATCGCGAACCACCAGCTTGCCTTCGTTGCCGGTGGATTTCACGGCGTCTTCAAAACGGGAAACCTCATAGGGGCAGCACACCGCCAAAACATCTGCACCGACTTCCACGGCTTCGCGCACGCGGCGTTCGGAAAGCCGCTCGCTCACGTGGTCGGCCATAAAACCGTCCAGCCACATGCCGCCGCCGCCACCGCCGCAGCAGTAGCTGTTTTCCCGGCAGCGGAACATTTCGATCAGCTCCACCCCCGGCAGCGCCTGCAGAATCTGCCGCGGCGCCTCGAACTCGCCGTTGTGGCGGCCGAGGTAGCACGGATCGTGGAACGTCACTTTGTAATTCAGCTTGTTGGTGAAGTTCAGTTTATCCAGCATTGGCGCCAGGAAGGTGGTGTAGTGCACCACTTCATACTTGCCGCCGTATTTCGGATATTCTTTGCGCAACGCGTTCAGCGCGTGCGGATCGGTCACCAGAATTTTATTGAATTTATAACGCTTCATGGTCTTGATATTTTGCTCGGCGAACTCCTCGAACAGGCCGATTTCACCGGCCAATCGCTGGCTGTCGCAGGTGCACTTTTCTTCCACACCGAGGATGCCGAAATCCACGCCCAGTTCATTCAGCACACGGGCCAGCGCCTTGCTGGCATCAATCCCGCGGGGATGATAACTGGGATAGCATTCGACGAACCAGAGAACGTCCGCCTTTTTCTTTTCTTTCATTATGGGCACCGGCACGCCGGCGTCCTTGGTCCAGGCGGCGCGTTTCTTGGGCGATTCTCCCAGCGGGTTGCCGTAATCAAAGGTGTTTTCAAACGCCTGTTGCAGTTCCTCGGGCACATATCCCTGCAACACCGCTTCCTGACGCACCGCCGGCATGATCTGAATCATGTCCACTTCTTTTGGACATACCCGAAGGCAGTTCATGCAAGTGGTGCATTGCCAGAGCAGAGGACTTTGAAACAGGTCTTCGCCCAGTTGCACGCGGCGGAAGATTTTGCGCGGGCCGTAATCGCCAACCAGGTTGACCGGACACACCGGCACACACTGGCCGCACTGGTAGCAGTAGCCCAGCGACTCCCCGCCTTCCAGCGCCGTCACCTTGTCCAGCATCTCGGTATTGTAATCCCAGATCACGCGCTGTTCGAACATGCGGTTCCATTGGCCGGAAATGTCCATGCCCTCTTGAACCACATGCTCTTTTTCAATGATCTGATCGGGATCGATCGACAGTTTGTTCGAAGCCATATGAGCTGCTCCTCGATTTTAATCGTGGGTCATTTACAATCCGAAACCACCATTTAAACAGACGACGCATCCGATGCGGCTTTGGTCTCCGTTTTGGCGCCCTGATAGACTCCCAGCAGCCGGCGGGAAAATTCCGGCAGATCCGGCACCACTTTATTGAACTCCTGTGTCATGCGCATGCGTAAAACGGTATATACATAAATCACATAGACACAGCTCAGATACACATCGGTGCCGAAAATACTCTTGCGGATGGTCTGAAACGATGCCGCCTTCCCGACTTCATGCACAAAGGCCACGGCTTCGCCCACGCGCATGTAAGTATCTCCCACCGTTTCTCCCTCCAGATTAAAAGAAGAATAGGTGACCAGCGGCAACGCCCCGGTTTTCACCTTGGGGTCCCACATCCAGCGCGTCCAGAGCCAATATTTATCCGGATCACTGAAGTGCAGGATTTCGCTGGCCAGATCACAGCGGAGGCGAACATCCAGGCCGTCAAAACGATCCACGAAGGTTTGAAACCGCTCCTTCAGCGGTTGATCACCGTACAGCAATTCGCGTGTCCATGCTTTTAACTGGTTTAGCGGAATTTGCTCCATGATTTTGTCGGCCCGCCGCCGGGTGGCAAACACCCGCCGCAACAGCGAAAAGAAATTGGCGGAAGACATTTTTTCGATGCCTTCGGCGCTGAGATGCGTCTGGAACCAGCGGGCCTTTTCTTCGACTTCAGAACAGATGGCGGCCAGCTCTTCCGCCGCCACCTTATCCAGAGTTTCGCGCATGAACTCGCGCGCCGTATCGGTGTCAACAACCTGCTTCATGCGTCTTCACGTCCATTCTCATGGTGGTCATTCATTCTGTAGCCTCAGGCCGCCTGCGCCGTTTTTCGCAATATCGAAACCGCTTTCAGAGCAGCGGCGCTGGCCGAGGAAATGGAATCTTCCAGGTCGGCGGGACCGGTACAGGCACCGCAGGCAAACACGCCTTCTTTGCTGGTGGTCACCGTATTGAGGGCGCCGCCGATGGTTTCAATGAAGTTGTATTTGTTGGTTTCCAGACCAAAAATTTTGGCCATCTCTTTGGTGCCGGCGCTGGGTTCCATGCCCACGGACAGCACCACGATATCCATGGGCACTTCCATGGGCCGGCCAAACGTTGCATCCTCACCGCGGACGATGAGCTGATCGCCTTTTTTCAGCACTTCTGTGGCGATGCCTTTGATATAATTGACTTTGTACTTTTCCTGCGCCGGCCAGTAAATCTGGCTTTCCCAGTAACCGTACATCCGCATATCGATGTAAAAAATGAACACTTTGCAATCGGGGAGCTGCTGCCTGACCTCAATGGCTTCCTTTGAGGCGATACCGCAGCATACCTTGGAACAGTACTCGTTGCCGATCTGGCGGTCGCGCGAACCGACGCACTGAATGAAGCACAGCCGTTTGGGCGGCTGCCCGTTGGACGGCCGCACCACTTTGTGCGCCTTGAGCATCTTTTCCAGGTCCACCAGAGTAATCACATCATCAAACTCGTAGTAACCGTACTGCTGGGTTTCACGGCCCGGATCGAAGTGGGTGAAGCCCGTGGCGATGATCACGGCACCGGCTTTCACCTTTTCCGAGCCTTTGGCGTTTTTCAGTGTGATTTCAAAGTCGCCGACGCTCCCGGACGCGGCGGTTACGGTGGAATTCAAATGCAGTTCCACGTTGGGATGGTTCTGCACCGCATCCGCCATTTCTTTCATCGCCTCCTCAGCGGAGCGAAAATCCGGAGTCAATGCAGCATAATGGGCTTCATCCGGGGTTCCACCCAGGCGGCTGCGTTTTTCCACCAGGATGGCTTTGTAGCCTAAATCGGCGACCCCGCGAGCCGCCTCCATACCGGCCGGCCCGCCGCCAACGATCAATACGGATTGTTCAGGCATCAACATCCTCCCAGGTTAGATATTGCTTTTCTCCACGCTTGATTTTTTCCACTTCCTCTTCGAATTCCTGCCAGGCTTTTTCCACATCTATGCCGATTTTTTCCAGGAAGGGTTTGTTATCCGTGTTATGCCAGTGCAACTGCAACACTTTGTAGGGATGCGCTCCCATGGCCAGCGCCGCCATCTGCGAGTCGGACATCACCGGTACGCCCACATTGCGGCCATGGGCTTTGGCGGCGAACTGGCTCTGATCCAGCGTCGTGACGCAGCCCGTGTCGTGCGTCACCACCACATCCGGATCGGCCTCTTCTTTCATGACCTCGATCTTGCGCTGCGTGGCAAACGAACGCGAGAAATCTCGCGACACCAGAATGTGACGGAAGCCGAAGCCGCAGCAGTCGTACCAGGTCGAATAATCGCGCACCTCCACACCAATGGCTTTCAGCGTGGCCGTAATGATGGCCGTACGTTGCGCGCCGTAAATTTCGGGATCGTAAATGGCATCCTCGCGCACCAGCTTGTGGTAGTGGCATGCCGGATGCACGGTGGCGGCAATCATACTCATATCGCGCACCTGCATTTCCGCGATGCGGTGCCGCATGGCATGCACCCACTCGCTGTAATGCACAATTTCTTCCGGCATCACCAGCTTTTTGCCCAGCTTGGCGAGGATGTCGCGCACCTGCCGGCGCAGTTCCGCGCTGTGGATCAGCTCCTGTCGCACTTCCTTATAATGCCCGAAACTGGTGCCGCAGTGAATCAGGGGGAAATAGCCGGTTTCAGCCGCCGCGGCAAAGTTGCGCATGGCCACCGCCGCCTGCGCCGCCACGTTGGACGTGGCCGAGGCGTAGTAATTCCACGCCGTACAGGACGTCTGATCGGTGGGATCGATATAATCCAAACCCAGTTTGCGGTTGATCCAGAAAATGGAGGTGGAATAACCGGGAATATGACCGCACTGACCGCAGCTCTTGTGATGCCAGGTCTTCTCGATGGGAATCTTCTTTTTGCGGCCAAATTTGGTTTCCACCTCGATATAGGGTTCCGGAACACGCAGCACTTCCCATTCGCCCTCTTTCTCCAACTGGAAGATGATATCATGATAATCTTCCGTGGGCGCTTCGGCCGGATTGACCTTGAACTCGCGTTCTTTGGCCGGTTTGACCAGGGTTTCTACAGGTATCATAAAAAGGTCTCCCTTGTTTTGCGTTCAAAGCCCCGGGCGGTTTAATCGAACGTGACGTCGTAGCCCTCTTCTTCCAGGCGCTCTTCCATCACGTCCGCAAGAATCATAAACAGCCCTTCGTCCACTTCCTTGATCATGTCCATCACGCCGGTGTAATGCCAGATGAGGTACAGCTCGATGATGGTTTTGTCGCTCACCTGCCAGCCGGTTTCGGTGGTATGCAGCGTTTCCGGCGGGAGGGCTTTCCGCCATAAATCGAGATTATCAGAAATCTCTTTCACGTGGGGTCCCCAATCCGGAAACGCATTGGGTTGAAGCATATCTGGCGAGACCTGGGTACCGGTGCTCATAATCTTATAAACGATGCGGCCGTACCCTTCCAGAGCCTGCTGAGCACTGGCCAGACCGTTCTTGACCGCGACCTCACGCATCAAGGTGATGATGCCCCCGGGAGAATTCTGCCGTGGACAGCGATCGCAGGAAAAGCACTGCGAACAGTCCCAGATACTGTCGTTCAGAAGAATATAAAAAGTCTCGACGTCTTCCCGCGCCATGGTCTGGGCGATTTTGCGGGGGCTGAAATCATAAAATCGCGCCGAGGGACAGGCAGCTACACAGATACCGCATTCGTAGCAGCCGTATAAATACTCCTCGTAACGCATATCCTGTTTAACTTCGTTAAACAGGCGTTCCTTTTCTTCATAAGGAACATCCGCGTATCGGTTTAGGCTCAGGTCTAATGCCACGGGCAACTCCCTTTATGTTTGATGATTATTAGCTTTTTGAAATATTTATATATAACAATAAATCGTTCTTTCTAAAAATAAGGCTACGCATGGAGATCGTAGCCTGTGAAGTGAAACTACTACGCTTCGAAGCCTTCGACGTGCTCGCAGCCTTTGATATCTTCCGATTCGATTTTCTGCCGATAGGCTTCCACAGCCGCGTCGCCGGTGAGCAGACCTTTGAGTTCTTCATCCAGATTGGTCGGCTTCATTTTCACGATCCAGCCCTGCCGATACGGGCTGCGGTTAATGATGGTCGCATCTTTTTCGATTTCCTCATTCACAGCAACAATTTCTCCGGAAATGGGAGACTTTACCGGTCCCACCCACTTGGCACTTTCAACGGTGGCCACCGGTTTGCCTTTTTTACGCATCGTGCCCACCGATTTGGTTTTGGCGTGTAGCAAGGGCCCTGCCATATTTTGGGCGACATCGGTCATGCCAATGTTGACCGTTCCGTCATCATTGACCTGAACCCAGGTATGGTCGTCCACACTGTAATACAAGTCGGTTCGGATCACACATCCGCGGATTTCTTGCGTATCAGCCATTGCGATTTTCCTCCAAACGCTCGATACTCATCAAATTGGGAATTAGAAATACATGACGTGATCGGATTCCAGCGCCAGATTGATGATACTGGTGGCGCCGAGAATTTCCACGCCGTCGATCAAATCATCCTGCGTCATATTCCACAACGCCAGGCTTTGCTGACACACACGCAATTTCACACCCGACTCAATCGCTTGCTCCAGCATGGTTTTGAGCGTCACATCGCTGGTCGGGTCCAGCTTGATTTTTTCGGCTTCACCCTTTTTCAACTGATTGGTGCCGTTCATGGTAAACCAGACCATCACATCCATTTCCATCGCCGCTGCGGCCATGGCATAAAAAAGCGGCGAATAGGTGCGGGTTGGGGTTTCCACTCCGTGCGTTTGAATCACCAGAATTTTTTTGCCTTCAAAATCGTCCACGTCTCCACTCCTCGTTGATAGGTTGTTCTTTGATCCGAATTTATCGAATAGCCGATTTATCCAATTTCACAGGGTTTGGTAGGATCGGAATAAACGATCAAATACCGTTTGCTCCAATCCCAATCATCCTGCTCCATCATCAGATCGTGCAGGTCATCTTTATTGGGGGAGTGCGCCAGAACGCGCATCCGAATCGGCGTGCCGGCGGCGTTGGTTTCCAGAATTTCCAGGAGCAGCCAATCGCCGGCGGTTTCTTCATATAGCCGACTGATCTCTTTAAGTCCGATTTCTCTGCCAACAAATTCGCTACCCAAGGTTAGAACCTATTCCACCTTCTGCTGCAAACTCATCAAAACCGTGACCCAGTCTTCAACTTCCACACCCGGGGTCTGGACCTCATGGTCTTCATAAAACTGCGCCACACGCTCACGAATCGCATCGGGGTCCAGACGCACATTCAAAAGCGCCTTTTCAAGATCAGAAAACAGCCGATGCGGATGGAACGTAAAGTCACCGGACAGCGATACATCTTCAATGCGGTCGTTGTGCAGCCTCGCCATGGCCCGCACCAGCCCACCCCGGGCTTTCAGCATCGATTCTGTCACCCAGACATCCTGGTGGATTTTCACGCCCTCCCGCAACAGACCGCTTTTCTGATACAGCCATTCGTCCGACTGAAATTTTTCATCCAGCGCTTCGATAGCCGCCAGCTCTTCCGGCGTGAGCGCTCCCTCCACGATTTCTTCGCCCAGCGCCTTTTCACATTCGCGGATGTAAATGGCTTTCACTTCTTCGCGATCGGGTACCGTCTGCAACTCTTTTTTCATGGTGGTCATATATTCCTGCAGACTCTGAAACACCTTATCGCGAAACTTCTCTGACGGCACTTTCAGAACCCGCGCCATCAGTTCCGTGTTGAAATCAAACAGAAAGCTGCCTACCATCACCTCGGCTTGCCCGATGGCCGCCGCACCGGTACCGCCGATTTTTTTACCGGAAACATGGATATCGTTGATGGGACGAAACTCGGCTGGAATGCCAAAGGCGTGGTAGGTTTGAACCAGAGGACGGGCATAGATTTGAAAACGCTTGTTGAGATTCCAGGGAAGACGGTCCGGCGACATCACCCACTGCGTGAACATCTGATCTGAATCCAGCAGCACGGCTCCACCGCCGACTTCCCGGCGCAGCACCGGTATCCCCTGCTTTCGACAAAAATCGGTATCTACCTCTTTTTCCACCTCCTGATGAAATCCGACACACACATAAGGCTCTTTCGGATTCATCAGCAGGATGGTATCCGGGGTATTTTCCGTGCGGGCGTAAGCCACACCGTGATATACCGTTTGAGAACGCAAATAGGACACGGTGCCTAAATCCACAAGCCGAATGGCCATCTTCCCTCCACAGCTCAAAATGCGTTTTCAGTCAGGGCGGCGAATCATCGTTTTAAATGAAAAGCGTCACATCGGCATCGGCGGCGTATTCCAGAAACGTGGCTGCCCCGCCGATCTCACATTCATCAATAAATTCTTCTTTAGTGAAACCGAACACATCCATGGTCATCTGACAGCCGATCATCCGGACGTCCAAATCCACGCAGGCTTCCCGAAGTTGCTCGATAGAGGGAACGCCTTTGTTTTTAAATGTTTGCTTCATTAACGAGGTAGCGACGGATTCAAAACCCGGCAGGTTGGCCATCAACAGGTTCGGGATGGGCCAATTGATTTTCTGGAATGCTTTCGGCCCAAACGGCATTTTCATGGGCATGGCAGGATTGCCGACCGGCGAGACGGCGGCATCCAGCTTCTTCTTCAACAGAGGCAAGCCATAAAAGGTAAAGAAAATGGCGACTTCCCAGTCCATCGAAGCAGCGGCGCTTCCGAGGATAAACGGCGGGTAGGCCCAATCCAACGTGCCTTTACTGGCAATCATGGCGAGACGCCGTTTCCCATTTTCTTGTGCCATAGCTAAGCTCCCTTAAGTTTATTCATTGATCCGCCGCAGTCGGTTTTCTACTGCGGCATTATGGCCCCCACATCACCTCAGTGGGTTTTGCGAATCAAAAAGCGGAATTTACCGCCATCCAACTCTTCAGCGACCAGCAATTCGTGCTGCGTTTGTTTGGCCCAGGCTTCCATATCAGGAATCGAACCCGGATCCGTGGCGATCATCTCCAGCACCTGTCCGACCTCGAGATCGTTCATCGCTTTTTTGGTTTTTACCACCGGCATCGGGCACAGAAGCCCGGTACAATCCAGAACCTTATCGGCTTTGACGTCCACGAACATTCCTCCTTCCAAAATTCCGATTCATTGGGTCTGAACGGCGCAACGATTTACTTCAAGACAGCCGTTCTTTGCAGCGAATATAGAAACTGATCTGATCACCGCGGTCATACATTTCGATCAATTCATGGCCGGTTTCCCTGCACCAGGCAGCAATGTCAGACGGACCGCAAGGATCATCCCAGATCAGTTCAAGGATTTGTCCCGCCGCCATCGTCTTCAGCACGGCGCGCAACTGTAAAAACGGCATCGGCTCCATTTGCCCCAAACATTCAAGGCGCCGATTCACCACAATCAACGACGATGAAGACGGATGGCGTTTCCTGGACGATGCCATAACCGGGAGTCTCTGGTTTGGCCCGCCCATTCGACGTGCCAACAGCCCGAGGCTCCCCACGACGAATCGGCAAAGCCATTCTCGAACGTCAGCTTGTATGGCAAAGACCATACCAGTGAAAAATTATCCGAATATATGAATATACCTATCGAGTAACATCTTAATTTTAATTTTGTTAAAATCCATTAATATTATTTATGAATTGACAATGAGCGATAGCAGGAGGCTAATTTTGTGGTAAAATTTCAACTTTATGGTGAGAATACCATAATTTCGGCGGCATTCAGACCCCTATAAAAAGCCGCCCTCGGTACGTTCCAGGCCCTTTTCAGGGAGAAAACATTTATCATAATATATTGATTATCAAAGAGATAAAACGCCATATCCGGCGAATAGGGTTCAAACGAGAATTGAGGAGGGTATCAACCCGGCTTGATGTCACTCTGCGGCTGCCCGTGAGTCTGACCGCATTTATGCTTTAAAATCCCATTTGCTCAGGCCGTGACGTCGCATTTTCTCGCAGAAATTTTTATAATCCATCTGCGCTTCGCGAGCGGCGTCCACAATACGGCCGCCATGCTTTTCCAACAACCGCGTGATATAATCGCGTTCAAACCGGTTCAACAAATCCGTCTTGGCCTTCTTGAACGGTACACCGTCATACACAAAATAGCGGAATTCTTTTTCATTCTTTTTCGGCAGGAGACATTTTTGGATGGTGGCCTCTTCAATCCGTTTGGACTTTTCGATAATCACGGCACGCTCGATGACATTCTCCAATTCACGGATGTTGCCGGGCCAGCGATAATTAAACAGGGATTGAATGGCTTCGGGGGTGATGGTTTCGATGTCTTTTTTGAACTTTTCGGCATACAATCGGGTGAAATGGACCGCAAGCAGGGGCAGGTCCTCCATCCGCTCACGCAGCGGCGGCACCTGAATCACCACGACATTAAGACGGTAAAACAAATCTTCCCGGAACTCGCCTTTGCTGATGGCGTCCTGCAAATCTTTGTTCGTCGCTGAAATGACCCGCACATCCACCTGAATGCTTTGATTGCTGCCCAAACGCTCGAACGTTTTTTCTTGCAACACACGGAGCAGCTTTGCCTGAGTGGAGGGCGGGATATCCCCCACCTCATCCAGAAAAATGGTGCCGGAATCGGCTTCTTCGAAGCGGCCGATGCGGGTTTTGATAGCGCCGGTGAAAGCGCCCCGCTCATGCCCGAACAGCTCGCTTTCCAGCAGATTTTCCGGCAACGCCGCGCAGTTGACCCGCACGAAAGGTTTGTCCCGGCGGGTGCTGTTATAATGAATGGCTTTGGCGATAAGTTCCTTTCCGGTGCCGGTCTCGCCGTAGATCAAGATCGTGGCGTCGGTATTGGCCAGGTCTTCGATCAGCTCGAAGATTTCCTGCATTTTGTGCGATTTTCCGATGATGTTGCTGAAGCTATACCGGGATTCCACTTCCTGGCGCAACCGGTGAATTTCCTGCTTCAACGCGGTTTGCTCGAGACAGCGGTTTAAAACCAGCAACAGCTCATCGTAATTGATCGGTTTGGTTAAATAAGTCAATGCGCCGAGCTGCATGGCTTTGACCGCATGTTCGATGGAACCGTGGGCCGTGATGATAATGGTAGGGATGTCCACCCCCTGCTCGCGTAAGCGCGCAAGCAGTGATAGCCCGTCCAGGTTGGGCATCATGTAATCGGCAATGATGACATCGATCCGTTCTTTATCCAGCAAATCCAGGGCAGCCGCACCATCCAATGCCGTGATCACGGAAAAACCTTCCCGCGACAGGTTGGCCTCCATCACCTTGAGGGTGGCGGGCTCGTCATCGATAACTAAAATGGTATTCTTCGGCTTCATAGACCTTCAATGTGGTTGGAAATCGTAAAACCGCTCTGGTTCCTCCCTGCTCTCCCGGCTCCAAATGAACCGAGCCCTGATGGCTGTTCATAATTTTGCGCACCACCGGCAGTCCCAGGCCGGTACCGCGCAATTTGGTGGTGACAAACGGCTTAAACAGGTCATCGGGGTCTCGATCCCCCAGCCCTTCGCCATCGTCTTCGATGATCAGCACGACCTCTCGCAGACTGTTAGCCGGCATGGACTGGTCGTAATAGCATGAAATACGCAGACGGCCTCCCGGCTGCATGGCGTCAATCGCGTTGTCGATAAGATTGATCAGGGCGCGCTCAATCTGAGCGCCATCCAGAGGCAAAAGCGGTAGATTCGTATCCACATCCATTTCCACCCGGATGTTTTTCGACTGCAACCGTTCTTGCAGGGTTTTCAGTGCATTTTCAATAAACGGCTGAATCTGGCAATAGGAAAATTCCAGGAACAGCGGACGGGCATAATCGAGCATTTCGTCGGTTACCGAATTCACCCGTTCCACCTGTTCTTCAATAATTCCCAAATAGGACTGCAGCTCCTGATCCTCGATTTCTCCTTTCAGGAACCGCACGGCACCGGCGATGGCGTTCAGCGGATTACGAACTTCATGAGCCACGATGGAGCCCATTTTGCCGATCTCCGCCAAACTTTTCGCCTGCTCGAGATGCTTTTGCATCTTC
This sequence comes from Candidatus Zhuqueibacterota bacterium, assembly GCA_015491485.1. Taxonomy (GTDB): domain Bacteria; phylum Zhuqueibacterota; class Zhuqueibacteria; order Zhuqueibacterales; family Geothermadaptataceae; genus Hydrothermovivens. The sequence continues at coordinate 857 of WFVT01000270.1, read as the reverse complement.
ACGGCTTCCGTCACATCTTTGACATATTCGATGACCTGTTCCACTTCACCGGCTTCATTTAGCAAAGGGAAATCGTAGATCTCGAAAATGCGATCCTCATTGCCGTAGTTGGTGCGTTTGGTGCATTGCGTAAAGGAGTGGCCTCCCAATTGAAACACCGAATCGGCGCGGCAAAACGAACACCGCTTCTTTTGCCCCTGGCACATTTCAAAGCAATGTTCGCCGGAGATTTCATCCAAACGCTTGCCGATCAATTTTTCCATCACGGGGTTCGCATCCACGATGCGGTAGCTGCGATCGATGATCATGATTCCGTCCGGGATGCCGGCAAAAATCGCTTCGAGTTTTTTGTTGGCTTTCTTCAAACGCTGCGACATTTCCTCGGCGTTTTCCTTGGCGCGCTGCAAATCCTGGATATTTTGCCGCAACCGCCGTACCATTTCATTGAAACCGAGAAAAAGCATGTCCATTTCATCCGCCGGTTCTTTGAGACCGTTCACCTCCATCTGTACATCGAGGTTGCCGTTTTGCACCGCTTTCACTTTTTCCGTCAAATCGACTACCGGCTGCACCATGATACGCGCGATCACGGAAATCCCGGTGACGCCGACGGCAATATAAAACACCGTCTGCCAAATGAGCCCGGCTTTTAATCCCATAAGACCGGAATAAACGAAAAAATACAGCAGCAAACTGCCGAAAACCGCGAATACGATCAGCAAACTGATGCTGGAAAAAAGAAATTTCTTCTTCAATCCGGCGCGATAACTGGCCATAAATCGACTCCCTATCAGTGGGAAGAGATGGTTGATCAACCGCTATCCGGCACACTCCTGCCGGTGGGTCTGCTATTTTAC
>WFVT01000269.1 GCA_015491485.1 Candidatus Zhuqueibacterota bacterium | reverse complement strand
GGTCTGCCCCGGATTCAGGGTGGTTGGGCCGAGCGGGCTGGTTTCTCCCGACCCGCCGGTGAGCACCTCCACATAATGCAATTGGCCCGGCGAAACGCTGATGGTGCCGGTTTCATCGCTGCCTGCCGTGGGGTGCGTCGCCCGGATGGTGCCGCTTGCCGGTGCCGTGGTCGGCTCGAAGGTGATCTGTGAGCCCGTACCGGAAATAGCGGGGGAAAGGGTGCCGGTACTGCTCCAATCGACGCTCTGATCGCCGACATAGTTGCTGTCGGCGTCAAATCCGGCGGCGTGCAGGGTCAGGGTTTGGTCGGCCGTCAAAGAGCGATCCAGAAGCTCGGGGCCGTCTCCTGCCGGGCCTTCGATAATTTTAATGTACGACAGCGCCCCCGGATTGATCGTCAAAATCCCGCTCTGTCCATCGATGGCGGTGGCGTGGTCGGCGGTGATCTGCCCGTTGCCCACGCGCTGCGGATCGAAGGTAGTGGAGACGCCGGTGGCCGGGCTCACCACGCCGATCCCCCCGGAGACGCCCCAATTGACCGACACATCGCCGATATAATTGTCATCCACATCGAAACCGCCGGCGTGTACGACCAGGGTTTCATCCGTGGTCAGGGTCTGCGCGCCCACCTCCGGCGCCTCGCCGGAACTCCCTACCAGCACCTTCACCCGGTACAGACGGCCGGTATTCACCGTCAGCAGTCCGGTGGAATCGTCCTGCGCGGTGGCGTGATCCGCCAGAATACGGCCCGTCCCCGGGGTGGTCAAGATCAGGGTGGTTGAAGTACCGATGACCGGGTCAACGGTACCGATCCCGCCGCTCACCGACCAGGTGACCGACTGATCCCCGAGATAATTTCCCTGGGCGTCATAACCGGCGGCGTGCACCACCAGCACATCATCGGTGGTCAGGGTTTTTGCTCCCAGCTCCGGCCCATCGCCGGAGGGCCCTTCGACGATTTTGATATAACTCAACGCGCCGGCGGTGACAGTAATGGTGCCGGTGGCATCATCAATCAGCGTGGCATGATCGGCGGTGATCACCGCGGAACCGGCCGTGCCGGCGGTGAACAGGGTCGAAACGCCGGTGGTCGGATTCAATGTGCCGATCGCCTCGCTGATCAGCCAGTTCACCGATACATCGGCGACATAATTGTTGTCCGCATCGAAACTCGCCGCATGCATGCGCAGCGTATCGCCGGTAACCAGACTCACATTGTTCACTTCCGGGGTGAATCCGGATGCTCCGGAAAGCACTTTAACATACCGCTCCGCCCCCACAGCCACATTGATGGCACCGGTTTCATCTCCCGTGGCCGTTGGATGCGATGCCACGATGGTGCCGCTGGCCGGTGCGGTGGTCGGGCTGAAGGTGATGCTGGTGCTGCTGGCATTGATGGCCGGCGCCAGGGTGCCGGTGCTGCTCCAGGTCACCGTCTGATCGCCGAGGTAGTTGCCCTGGGCGTCATAACCGGCAGCATGCAGGGTGAGCACATCATCGGCGGTCATATTGCGGCCGCCGAATTCGGGGCCGTCGCCAGAAGGTCCTTCCACAATTTTGATATAAGCCAGGTTGCCCGAATTCACCGTGATCGTGCCGGTGGCGTCGTCAATCAGGGTGGCATGATCCGCGGTGATCTGGCCGGTGCCGGGCGAGGTCGCGGTGAGAGTGGTGGAAATTCCCTGCAGGGGATTCAACGTTCCGATGCCGCCGCTGACGTTCCAGGTCACCGAGATATCCTGAATGTAATTGTCATCGGCATCAAAACTTCCCGCATGCACCACCAGTTGATCGCCGGTGGTTAGCCCCACGGCGCCGACCTCGGAGGTGTTGCCTGAAGCCCCGGAAAGCACTTTGACGTGATGCTCTGCTCCGACCGCCACCTGAATCAAACCGGTGGAATCGCTGCCGGCGGATGCGTGAACGGCATGAATGCGACCGCTGGCCGGCGCGGTAGTCGGGTTGAAAGTGATACTGGTTCCGCTGCCCGAGATGGCCGGAGCGAGAGTTCCGGTGCTGCTCCAGGTCACCGTCTGATCGCCGAGGTAGTTGCCCTGGGCATCATAGCCGGCGGCATGCAGAGTGAGCACATCGTCCGCCGTCAGGCTTTTATCTCCCAGCTCGGCGCCGTCTCCGCCGGGGCCCTCCACAATTTTAATATAAGCCAGATTGCCTGAATTCACCGTAATCGTGCCGGTGGCATCATCGATCAGGGTGGCATGATCCGCCGTGATCTGGCCGGTGCCCGGGGCGGTAGCGGTGAGGGTGGTGCTGACGCCCTGGGAGGCGCTGAGCGTTCCGATACCGCCGCTGATTCTCCAATTCACCGAGACATCGCCGATGTAATTGTCGTCCGCATCGAAGCTTCCGGCATGAACGGTAAGCTGATCACCGGTGGTCAGGCCGGCGGCATCCACCTCATTGGTTTCGCCGCTGGAACCGGCAAGCACTTTCACCCGGTGCGCCTGCCCCACGGAAACACTGATGGTCCCGGTGGAATCGCCGACGGCGGTCGCATGGCTGGCCACAATCAATCCGGAAGCCGGTGCTTTGCCCGGACTGAAAGTAATGCTGGGGCCGCTTCCGACCACGACCGGATCCAACGTGCCGGTGCTGCTCCAGGTCACCGTCTGATCGCCGAGATAGTTGCCCTGGGCGTCATAACCGGCGGCGTGCAAGATCAGAACATCGTCTGCGGTCAGATTGCGATTCCCCAGCTCCGTGCCGTCGCCCTCCGGGCCCTCAATGATTTTGATATAAGCAAGATTGCCCAATCCGACCGTGATCGTGCCGGTGGCGTCATCCAACAATGTGCTGTGATCGGCGGTAATCTGGCCGGTACCGGCCGTGGTGGCGGTGAACGTTGTGCTGATTCCGCTGGCCGGGAACAGGCTTCCGATGCCGCCGCTCACGCTCCAATTCACACTGACATCATCGATGTAATTGTCGTCGGCGTCGAAACTGGAGGCGTGCACGGTAATGGCGTCACCGGTCGTCAGGCCGACGGCATCCACTTCGGTGGTGTTCCCGGCAGCCCCGCTCATGACTTTGACATGGTGCGGTGCTCCGACCGTGACGGAAATGGTGCCGGTTTCATCGCCGGTGGCGGTGGGATGGGTCGCCTGAATCGTACCGCTGGCCGGCGCCAGGGAGGGGCTGAACGTCACCGAGATCGATGTTCCGCTCACCGAGGGCGTCAAATTGCCGGTGCTGGACCAGGTCACCGCCACATCGCCCAGATAATTGCCCTGGGCATCATAACCGGCCGCATGGACCACCAGTTGCTCATCGGTGGTAAGGCTGCGCGCGCCCAGTTCCGCGCCATTACCGGCCGGCCCTTCGATGATCTTCACAAACGCCAGGCTGCCCTCATTCACGGTGATGGTGCCGGTGGCGTCGTCAATCAGCGTGGCGTGGTCGGCGGTGATCTGGCCGGTGCCCGGGGTCGTGGCCGTAAGCGTGGTGGACACGCCCTGCAGCGGATTCAACGTGCCGATACCGCCGCTGACATTCCAATCCACGGAAACGTCTTGAATATAATTGCCATCCGCATCGAAGCTGGAGGCGTGCACGGTGATCTGATCCCCGGTGGTCATGGTGACGGCGCCCAGTTCCGATGTATTGCCGCCGGTGCCGGTCATCACTTTTACCCGGTATTCCGCCCCGGGATTGACGGTAATCGTACCGGTGGCATCGCCGCCGGCTGAGGCATGAGTGGCAACGATGGTGCCACTGGCCGGGGCCGTGGTTGGGCTGAAGGTGATGGACACCGCGGTGCCGCTAACGGCCGGGGCCAGATTCCCGGTACTGCTCCAATCCACCGATACATCGCCGACATAGTTGCCGGCGGCGTCGTAGCCGGCCGCGTGAACGGTCAGGATATCGTCGGCGGTCATGGTAAGGTTACCCAGTTCCGGACCGTCGCCGAACGGGCCCTCGACAATGCGAATGGAAGCAACGGAGCCGATACTGACACTGATGGTACCGGTGGCATCATCCAGTAGGGTGGCATGATTGGCGGTGATCTGCCCGGTTCCGGGAGTCGTGGCGGTCAGGGTGGTGGCGATTCCGGTCCCGGCGCTCAACGTTCCAATGCCGCCGCTGACGCTCCAATTCACCGAAACGTCCTGGATATAGTTGTTATCCGCATCAAAACTGGCGGCATGCACGGTGAGTTGCTGATTCGTGGTCAGGCCGACGGTTTGCACTTCAGCGGTTTGGCCGCTGGAGCCGGACAAAATTTTCACATGATGCGCCGCCCCCTGAGTGACCGAAATGGTACCCGTGGTGTCGTTCGTTGCCGAGGCATGGTCGGCAATGATGGTCCCGCTGGCCGGGGCCGTTGTGGGGCGAAATGTCGCGCTCGTTCCCGTCCCGCTGACCACCGGCGCCAGGGTGCCGGTGCTGCTCCACGTTACGCTCACATCGCCGATATAATTGCCGGCGGCATCATAGCCGGCTGCATGCACCTGCAGCACGTCATCGGCGGTGAGACTGCGCGCCCCCAGTTCGGGGCCGTCTCCCTCCGGGCCCTCCACAATTTTCACATACGCCAGCGCCCCGGCATTGACCGTAATGATCCCGGTGGCGTCGTCGATGAGCGTGGCGTGGTCGGCCGTGATCTGACCGCTGCCTACCGTCGTGGCGGTGAACGTTGTGCTGGTCCCCTGAGTCGGACTCAGCGTGCCGATGCCGCCGCTCACGCTCCAGTTCACCGAAACATCCCCGATGTAGTTGTCGTCAGCGTCAAAGCTGCTGGCGTGCACAATGAGCTGGTCATTGGCGGACAGACCGGCGGTGGTGATTTCCGCGGTATTGCCGGCCGCATCCGACAGGATTTTGATATGATGAGGTGCACCCACCGTAACGGTCAGAAGTCCCGTCGTTCCATCCTGCGCCGTCGGATGCACTGCTGTAATGGTGCCCGACCCAACGGAATTGGCAAAAAATGTGGTGGCAATGGTGTTGGTCGCGTTGCTGAAATCGCCGATACCGCCGGTCACCTGCCAGTCGGCGGGCTCATCGGCGATGTAGTTTTCCCAGGCATCGTAGCCGGCCGCATGCAAATTCAGCGACTGGTCGGTGGTCAGGGTTAGGGCGGCCAGATTGTCGCCCGGCCCGCTGCTCCCTTCCACGACATGCAAATGGTGCAGAGGCCCCGGGTTGACGGTAAAGGGATTGGAATTGCTGCTGATGCCGCTGCCGGTGGCGATTAAAAACACCCCGGTTTGGGCTTTGGTAATGGTGGCATCGGTGATGGTCTGGCTGGTCTGATTGCTGAACACCAGATCGGATGCTGACAGGGTGCCGGTGTTGTCACTGAGGGTGACGGTGCCGGTGTGCGAAACATCGTTTCCGTAGGCATCGCGGGCGGTGACGGTTACGGAAAACGGCTGCCCGGCGGTCTGATCGTTGATAATGTTGAAGACAAAGTGATCCAGATCGGCCGCCGTGACGGCGAATGCCGCCGAGGTGCTCGGCCCATCGATGGTCGCGCCCGCGCCGGTACGGGTTTCCACCTGCACGGTGTAGTTTCCGGCCGTGGTGATGTTACCCACGCTGGCGATTTTGACCGTGGCCGAACCGCCGGCGGCCAATGCGGTGCCGGTATTATCCCTCACCAGGGTGATTGTTTGTCCTGACACGGTGATGGAGCTGTAACCGCCATCCAGGCCGGATACGTTGGAGGCGATTTCCACGTCGGCGACTGAAAAGCCTGCAGGGAACGTAATGAGAATTTGACCGTCGGCGGGAAGACCGCTGTCCACGCCATTGCCGCCGGTGCTGGTTTGAAAGGTAATGGAATACACGGTAAACGCGCCGGCTTTGGCATTGGAAGGCGTGGCGACAACATTGGTGAGCTGCCCCTGAGCAAAAACCTGGCTGGAGAAGAATAGAACAAATCCTATGAAGCGCAAAAGCCCCAAAGCAGATTTCATGGTTGCATCCCTGCAGCGATTGGATTACTGAACTTGAAAACGCACGCGTACCTGTTTTTCCAGGATAATGGACGGTTTACCGGGATTGCGAAGAACCATGCTTACCGTATAAGACGAATCCAACTGCGCTGGATTTCGAATCAACCCCAATTTTAAGGTGACGGGTTTTCCCGGGGGCACCGGATCGCCCAATCCGGTCCGTTGCACAACCACCCTTTGGTTGTTTTTTTGCAAACGCAGCCCCCCGGTCATGTCTCTGGAGCCCGCGATTTCCAGCGGCTCCAGCCCGAATTCCGGCGGGAACGTCATTTCGATCACAGCATCATTCGGCAGGCTGTCCGGGGCAATAAATGTCAGGTGGTAAATTCCCGGCTTATCGGCTTTGGCTTTGACCGCAATAAGCTGAATCTCCGAGGAATCGGCTGCCGAGGGACGTGCATTGCCCGTTTGCGCCGATGCCGGTCCGCCCCAAACCAACATCAGTCCCACGGCAACGCTCAAACATGTGCGGTACAGAGCCATTCGACCATCCGGTAGAATTTGGAACGGCTGCGAGGAATTGCGATGACCTTTGATGAAACGCCGATGATAATTCATTTTCTTCATCATCAATAAAAAAATGAGAAATCAGTTATAGCATTTCAAAATATACAAAAACCCTGTAAAAAATCAATTGGATTTTCGAAATTTCTTTCTGAGACAATCGCTTGATTTATAATAATATACTGAATTATTGACGGTTTTGCGGTTATTGGTTTGCATCAACCCGAATGGTGAGAAATATTCCCAATGGCGAGAAGTCGAGATGGAAGGTTAGCCTGCGATCGAGGAGTTGGGTTGCACTCTCGGGGAATCACTCGTAATCTTCATCCAAATTTTTTTCATCGTATTCGGTAATCCCTTCCCAGCCTCCCATGGGGTCTTCCACTTCGCCCGGAGAGCCATCAATATCATTTCGGTAATCGTCTGTGTTATTTTCAATGAAATCATGATAATAATCAATTACCTGGGTCAAGAAATTCAATTTCATGGTTCTCTCCTTTCACAGTTGCACGTCCTGAGATGTTTTTTGGAGAAATTGATTTTGGAGAAAGTAACATAAAAACGCAGAGAATGCAGAAGATTCCCCGATCGCAAGCGCAAATTATATCGGCGGGAAAACTTCGTTTTCAAATGAAATTATTGCAATGCCATTTAAGCCGATTTCAAAATCTGGATGAATATTTTGGTAATTATACGTTGCCTTTTCACTCTGGCAGGGTTTTGAACCCTGCCAGAGTTCATTATCAAACCTCAGACTTGGATACCCGACATTGGAGGTAAAAAAGATTAGCATTGAGCCGTTTTAAAATTTGCTTGACTGGACAGCAAAGATTTCTTATCTTTGCGCCAATTCTTTGCCGTTAAACCATGAACCCGGAGAAATTTTAAACGCCAATGGCATTCCATCACCTCTACAAGCACGTTGCCGAAGTCAAGCGCTTGAAGCGAAAGCAAAGCAAGGGCTACAAGCGCATGGGCACCGGTACGTGCTCCGCAGGAGGTGAATGGAATGGCTGATCCGGCGAATCTACGATAATACCCGACTCAGTTTGAAATTCCTAAAGGCCTTCTCGGAGCACCCGCTCCGGGAGGGCCTTTTTTGTTTCTACCCCATCCGGCATTGCCGGATTTCATAATCACTACAACCACAAAGGAGGATGTATCATGAGTTTTACCGCCAATTGTCCCATCTGTGACGCGGCGATTCACCTGGCCGCCGACACGATTCAAGGTGAACTGTTGGAATGCCCGGAATGCGGCACCGAACTCGAAGTGATGTCCACGGAGCCGATCCAACTGCAGGAAGCGCCGCAGGAAGAAGAGGACTGGGGAGAATAATCATGCGAATCGGACTGTTGCACTCCCTCATCCGCAAGGAAGAGAAATTGCTCATCGACGCTTTTCGCGCCCGGAGTATCGAACCGGTGCTCATTGACGACCGGAAATTGATTTTTTCCCCGGGCAGCGATGTCTTTCATCTCGACGCCCTGCTGGAACGCTGCATCAACCACTCGCGCGCCCTGCACGCGCTGCGGCTGTTCGAAAGCGCCGGCGTGCGCTGCATTAACACATCGCAGGTGGCGCTGGTGTGCGGCGACAAGCTGCTCACCACCGACGCGCTGAACCGGCACGGCGTCCCGCAGCCCCGGGTCAAAATCGCTTTCACCGAGGCATCGGCCCTGGCGGCGATCGAAGAGCTGGGCTATCCGGTGGTCCTCAAGCCGGCGGTCGGTTCCTGGGGCCGGCTGCTGGCGAAAGTCAACGACCGCGATGCGGCGGAAGCCATCCTGGAGCACAAGACCATTCTCGGTTCGTATCATCACTCGATTTTTTACATTCAGGAATATATCGAAAAGCAGGGCCGGGATATCCGCAGCTTCGTCATCGGTGACGAATGCGTGGCGGCCATTTACCGCTCCTCGGACCACTGGATCACCAACACGGCCCGCGGCGGAGTGGCCGAGAACTGCCCGGTAACCGATGAGCTGCGCGACATTTCGTTGCGCGCCGCCCGGGCCGTAGGCGGCGGCATCGTCGCCATCGATCTGTTTGAAACCAACGCCGGCTATCTGGTGAACGAGGTAAATTACACCATGGAGTTCAAAAACAGCATCGAAACCACCGGCGTGGATATTCCTGCGCGCATTGTGGATTATGTCATCCGCGTTGCGGAGGGAGGCGGCCATGGCTGAGGTTCGCGTATCGATTGTCGGCGGCTCCGGCTACACCGGCGGCGAGCTGCTGCGGTTGCTGTTGTTTCATCCCCGGGTGCGGCTGCAGCAGGTCACATCCGAGCGGTTTGCCGGAAAAGGGGTGGCCAGAGTGCATCCGAATCTTCGCAAGGTCACCGATTTGCGGTTCGTTTCGCTGGATCAATTGCAGCCCTGTGATACCCTGTTTCTTTGCCTGCCGCACGGCCGCGCCATGCAAAGGCTGCCGGAGTTGCTCGACAAAGCCGAACGCATCATCGATTTGAGCGCCGACTTCCGCCTGAATGATGCCCAGCGCTACGCGGCATGGTACGGGACGGAGCATGCCCATCCGGAGATGCTTTCGCAATTTGTGTACGGCATTCCTGAACTGCACCGCGAGGCGATGCGCGAGGCGCGCTTTGTCTCCAGCGCCGGCTGCAATGCCACCGCGACCATCCTGGGATTATATCCGCTCTTCAAACACGGCATGGTGGAAATGGATCAAACGGTGGTGGAAGTGAAAGGCGGCTCCAGCGAGGGCGGCAATGCACCGTCCGAAGCCACGCATCATCCGGAGCGCAGTAATGTGGTGCGTTCCTACCGGCCGACACTGCACCGGCATACAGCGGAAGTCGAGCAGGAGCTCAGCATCCACGGGCCGGTTCGGGTGCACCTGTCGGCCACGGCGCTCGGCATTGTTCGCGGCGTGCTGGCCACCTGCCACATCTTTCTCAATGACGATTTTGATGAGAAAGCCATCTGGAAGGTATTTCGCGAGACTTATGCGGAGGAGCCGTTTATCCGCATCGTGAAGGAAAAAACGGGCATTTACCGCTATCCCGAGCCCAAACTGCTCATCGGCTCCAATTACTGTGACATCGGTTTTGAGAAGGACCCGCGCTCGCGGCGGCTGGTGGTCATGAGCGCGATCGACAATCTCATGAAAGGCGCGGCGGGGCAGGCCGTGCAGGCGTTCAACCTCATGCACGGCTTTGCCGAAACCACGGCGCTGGAATTTCCAGGATTGCATCCGATTTAGAGCGGTTGATTTTCAGCTCTCGTAACGATCGATGAGGGCTATTGGGACTGTCCAAAAACGGAAGAATTGCCATCCGGGAGAAACGATCCCTTATGGATTCCCGATTTCACAGGAGTAGCGCTGAATGGAGGTTTTGGGACGGTCCCAAACAAAACCGGGAACCGGCAATGAAAAGGATTGCCCCCATTTCTCTGAATTTGCGCATCCATTCACAAATGCGCCCGGACAAAATTTCATGACACAAAATTCAGGAGTAATTCCCCGTGTGTCGCCTGTTATTGGTTTGTTCAGAACAAGAATTCGACATCGGCGAGGTGTTGCCCCGTTTCGCCGACATCGCGAAAAACAGCAAAGAATATCAGGGGCATGGCTGGGGCTGCGCCTATCAGCAACGCGGAGAGTGGCAACTGTACAAAACTGTCACTCCCATTTGGGAGGATGATTTGACTCGGTTCGGCCGCACCCGTTTGCTTCTGGCGCATGCCCGCAGCGCGTTTCAAAACCGCGGCATCGTTGTCGATAACAACATGCCGTTTTCGGACGGCGGCTGGATGTTTGCCTTTAACGGCGAGCTGCGAGGCGTCCGGTTGCGCGAAACCGGCCGCACGGGCGCGGAAAAAATCTTTCGCCTTATCCGCCGCCTCGACCGCGGCGACGCCCGCGCGGCGCTGCAACAGGCGGCATCGATCCTTGAACGGCGCAGCCGGTATATCCGCGCCATGAACCTGATCATGACCGACGGCCGGCAGGCCATCACCATGTGTTATTTCAACGAAGATCCGGACTATTTTACAATGCATTACCGGCAACGCGACGGCCGGTTGATTGTCTGCTCCGAGCCGTTGTCCGATGAGCCGGACTGGCTTCCCATGCACTCCAAACAACTCGAGGTGTTTTTATGCTGATCATCAAAATCGGCGGCGGCGAGACCATCCATTTGCGAGCCATCGTGGCCGATCTCAGCGCTCTCAATGAACCGTTTGTGATTGTACACGGCGCCAATGCCCTTCGCGACCGCCTCGCCGAAGCGCTGGATCGGCCGCGCAAAGTTCTGACATCGGTATCCGGCTACACCAGCGTGTACTCCGACAAAACCGCACTGGATTTGCTGATGATGGCCTATGCAGGATTGCGCAACAAACGGCTGGTGGAGCTGTGTCAGCAACACGGCATCAACGCCATCGGGCTGTCCGGCATCGACGGGCAGGTCATCCGCGGCCGGCGCAACCGCGGTATCCGCGTGCGCGAAAACGGCAAACTGCGGCTGGTACGGGATTTTTCCGGCAAGCCGCAGGCGGTCAATGAGCCGCTGCTGCGCTGGCTTCTGGAACAGGGTTACACGCCGGTGCTCACCGTGCCCATTGTGGATGAACAGGGCTTTGCCATCAACTCCGAAAACGATGATATCGTCGCCGTGCTACAGGCGGCGTTGCAGGCGCGGCTCATCATTCAACTGATTGAAGCGCCGGGCTTTCTCGATGATCCCGGCGATCCACAGTCGGTCATCCGCTCACTGTCGCGGGACGAACTGGAACAGCGTGAACAGCAGGTCAGCGGCCGCATGAAGCGGAAAATGCGCGCATTGCGCCGGTTGTTCGAAAACGGCGCTCCGCGTGTCGTCATTGCCGACGGCCGGGTGGAGCATCCCATCCAGGCGGCACTGGCCGGGAAAGGGACGGTGATCGAATGATGGATTTCATGCAACTGGAAAAAACATACAGTGTGGGGGTGTATCCCAAGCGCGATCTCGTGCTGGTGCGCGGCGAGGGCGCGCGCGTGTGGGATGCCAATGGCCGTGAGTACATTGATTGCGTCTCCGGCAACGGCGTGGCGAATGTGGGGCACGCCAACGAAGCCGTGGCGCAAGCCATTGCCGAGCAGGCGCAGCGGCTCATCACCTGTCCCGGCATCTTTTACAACGACGTGCGCGCGCAACTTCTGGAACGGCTCGCACGGATCGCGCCGGGACAATTGCAAAAAGCCTTTCTGTGTAACAGCGGCGCGGAGAGCATCGAAACCGCGATCAAATTTGCCCGCCTGCTCACCGGGCGGACTGAAATCATTGCGGCCGCCCGCGGTTTTCACGGCCGCACGCTCGGCGCCCTGAGCGCCACGCATAATCCCAAATACCGCCGCGACTTCGAGCCGCTGGTCCCCGGCTTCCGCCATGTGCCCTTCAACGATTTTGACCGACTGGAACAAGCGCTGAGCGATCAGACCGCGGCCGTGCTCCTGGAAATAGTGCAGGGGGAAGGCGGGGTTCACCTTGCAAAAGCGGAGTACCTGCAGCAGGTGCAGCAGATGTGCCGTGAACGGGGCGTGCTGCTTATTATCGATGAGGTGCAAACCGGCTTTTGTCGTACCGGCAAAATGTTTGCCTGCGAGCATTTCGGCGTCGAGCCGGACATGATGTGCGTGGCCAAGGCCATGGCCGGCGGGGTCCCCATGGGCGCCGTCTTATGCGATGCCCGTTTTGACATTCCCGTGGGCAAACACGGCAGCACCTTCGGCGGCAATCCACTGGCTTGCGCCGCCGCGCTCGCCGCCATCGAATTCATGGAAGCGCACCGGCTGGATGAGCAGGCGCGCGACAAAGGCGATTACCTGGTTTCCCGGCTGCAGCAGAACCCCGTGCCCCTCATCCGCGAAATCCGCCATCT
>WFVT01000268.1 GCA_015491485.1 Candidatus Zhuqueibacterota bacterium | reverse complement strand
GGAATCCGACGGTCAGTTTGCGCCGGAGCCGGTCGCGTGCGTCGATCATGCGATCCACGTCCTGCACCGTGGCCGCCGCCGGCTTTTCGCAGTACACGTGAAGGCCCGCTTCCATGGCTCGGATGGTCACATCCGCGTGCTCGTGAATGCCGATGGGCAGGCAGATGACATCCGCAACGTCGCCGGCATCCTGCCAGAATTCTTCCAGGCTGGCAAACAGCCGCGCCCGTTTTTGCTGCACCTGCTCGAGCTGGTCCGGGTGCGCCTGGCGGTCCTGTGGCCGGGCGATCACCGCCGCCAGCCGGGCCAGTCCCTGCTGTGCCAGCCAATCCACCGCCTGCAAATGCGCCTGAGCATAGCCGCCCAGGCCGACGACGGCGAATCGCAGACTACCGACGCTCTGTTTACGGGATGTCATTTGCATCGTTTGCTCCTTCAAAAAACAGGGCCGATTCCGATCCGCAGCGTTTCACTTTGAAGATTGCCGCCATGGAAAGTTCGAGTGGGAAAGATTCAATGCCGGCTTCGCCGTGCCGCTCCGCATTCTTTTTACCAATTGGCTACAGAACAAAAGGCCAATTTGCGCTTGCAATTCAGACCGGCAATCCGTATTATTGAACGCCGGCAAAACGCGCTTTCCCGGGTGAATATAGCAATTTTCCTGCCGGGATCGAAAGCCGTTTTTTCCCAACGGCGAGTGACGACAGAACAGCCAATCACAGCCCGTTTTTTAACAGACGTGGACGGTTATCAAAAAATAAACGGTCATTTCATGAACCACGATCGCGACGAAATCATCAAACTGACGCACCTCGTCTCCTGCGCCGGGTGAGCGTCCAAGATCGGTCCGGGCGACCTGAAGGAGATTCTTTCGAAGTTACCGCCGATCGACGATCCGCGCGTGCTGGTGGGCAGCCAGACCGCCGATGATGCCGGAGTGATCCGCCTCACCGACGACCTGGCGCTGGTGCAGACCGTGGATTTCATCACTCCGGTGGTGGATGATCCGTTCGATTTCGGCGCCATTGCCGCGGCCAATGCCCTCAGCGACGTGTATGCCATGGGCGCAACCCCGGTGTGCGCCCTGAACTTGCTGGCAAATCCGGGCGGCAAGGTGACCAATGCGGTACTGAGTCGCATTTTGCTCGGCGGCCGCACCACCACTGACCGTGCCGGAGTGGCGGTCATCGGCGGGCATTCGGTGAAATCGCCGGAGCTGATGTTCGGGCTGTCGGTCACCGGCATGGTGCATCCGAACCGGGTGGTCACCAACGCCGGTGCCAGACCGGGCGACCGGCTGGTGCTGACTAAACCGCTGGGGGTGGGCATCATCACCACGGCGCTGAAAAACGAAGCGGTTGACGAGGCCGTGCTGGCGCGAGCCGTGGATGTGATGAAAACACTGAACCGCGATGCCGCCGAAGTCATGACCGAGGTCGGCGTGCACGCCTGCACGGATATCACCGGATTCGGTTTCCTGGGCCATCTCTGGGAAATGGTCAGCGGGAGCGGGGTATCGGCGCGGATTGATACGCAGCATATTCCGCATTTTGAGGAGGCGATTGCGCTTGCGGCGGCGGGAAACATGGCCGGCGGCCTGAAAACCAACCGGACATTTCTCGAACCTCATCTGGAGATCGCGTCCTCAGTCTCTGAAGCTTTTCTGCCTTTGCTGTTCGATCCCCAGACCTCCGGAGGTTTGCTGATGGCGGTCCCATCCGAGAAACACGGGGAATTGCTGCAGCGGCTCCGGGAAAAAGGCGTAACGGCCGCCACCGTCGGCGAGATTGTCGAGGCGGTTCCCCCTCATATCCAGCTTCGATGACGTTTCCCTCACAAAGTTTCATCACCGGTTTTCGTGCACCGCAAGATACCTCTTCATTTTTATCAAGATAAACTGCAACTCCGGCCCGGCGCAGCGCCTGTTGCTTCCCTGCCCCGTGCCGGGGAAGGCACCCCGGCAATAGCAACGTAGGAATCTGCCGCTTACAAAGGCTCTGAATCTGCCGCAAATTTCCGTTCTGCTCCATATTTCATTCTGACCGGCGGCCCCCAAATTTCCCCTAATTTGCCCGGGGCCTCCGGCCGATGGCAGGACGCTCGCCGGGACGCCTTCGCGTTCGATTGTACTTTCAGCGAGGCCGCCTTCGTGCTATGCGACCGGTGAGGATGTTTTCGCGCCCTGAAAATCAAGCCGGACTTCACCGGCAGGAGATATTCCCTTTTCCTCGCCGCCGTTGCCACGGCTTGTTACGCCACCGGATCCGTTCACCGCACCATCCTTTTCTGCCCGAATTATTGCATCCAGTTTTGCGGCCAATCGAAAATCGGCGGTTGAGTCTGGTGACAGGCGTAACATTTCACATTTTGCCGGTTATTTTCATTTTGCTGGTTATTCGAGTGTGTTTTGTGAATATCAAAAGGATAGGTATCGTTATAGCTCCGGCTGCCGTGGCAAAGTTGACAGGCCTCCGAGGGTTGCGTTACCGGCGGAGCCAAACCTTGCGGCCGCTGATCGTTTCCTTCATGGCAGTTATAACACCACTGCCATTGCCCTTCCACGTGTTCCCGATGGATGCGCGTTCGGTTTCCCATCATCATGCCGCTGTGGCAGTGCGAGCATTCATTATTGCCGCTGCGATCGACCTGAGTGCGCACGGGATCGTCCACCGGGGGCATGGGCGCGCGGTCATCTTGCAAATTGGCATCTTTGTGGCAGGCGCCGCAATCGATACGATCTCCGACATGCTTCTGGTGAAGCCCCGAAAAGTTACTCTGGAACTCCGACGGTGACCGGTTCGTATGGCAGACCTGGCACACATTGGACGCATTGCCCACAGGCGCTCCGTCTGTGACATCCACCGGCGGACGGCTGTCGTTATGGCATTCGAGGCAGCTCAGTCCTTCCGGTACGTGGCGTCTATGAATGCTATCCACCGAATCATTTTTTCCGCCGGCATGGCATATTGCACACACATCGCGGTTGCCGGAACCGATGGCTGTACCCGTGTTTGGAATAAAGCCATGGCATACTACGCAATTCGCGCGTCCGGCATGGTTTTGATGAAAACCTTCGAAATTTCCGGTATCCATCTGCTGACCGTGACAAACGATGCACCGGTGGCCTTTCGTGGGAGTTTGCAAATTTCCGGTTTCATTGATCGCCGGATTGTGGCACTCGCTGCACTCCCCGTTCCAGGCGCCGATCGGTCCTAAAATCGTACTTTCAAAATTCACCGGATGGCAGGCCTGGCAGTTATCGTTGTGGGTGCTCAGCATATCGGTATGGCAGTTGCTGCAATCGGTACTGGCGCTGGGATGCTCAAAAATAAACTGATTTTCATGGGTATGGCATTGCGTGCAGTTCTGCCCGGCGTTATGCGCATGATCGCCGGAGCTGTTGTTGCGGTGATATTTGGTAGCGGTGTGACACACTTCGCAAATACCGTCGTACTGACTATCGCCATCGGCAAATGAGTTGGCGCCGGTTTCCGCGGTAAAGATGACCGTGCGTGTCCCGCTGTTCGGCGTCTCTACCGGATTGCGTACCATAAAAATATTGGTTCTCTGAGGATCGTGTACATCATGGCAACTCAGACAGCTCATGCCCTGATGATCGGGATAGGTGTGGCAGCTTTTGCACAAATTATCATCATTGGCGGCGCGTAAAATGTATCCATCGCCTGTGCCTCCGTTGGCGCCACCGGAATTGGCATAATGAACCGCATGGCAGGTTGTACACTCCACCCGGTCGGGCCCCACCAACGGCAGCGCCGGATTTTGCGGCGTGGGGAAAAACCGCGGATCTGAACCCGGATACGGAATTCCTACGGGATGACTGCCCCTGTTGTCCGGCGAATCCCGATAGCTGCCGACATTGCGTACCGCATGGCAATCCTTGCACATTTGATTTTGATCGTTCGATGCCCGGAGGAAAGGCGAATACGTTTGCTTGTGCTGGTTGTGGCAGGTGGAGCAAACGATCTGGCCATTATAGATTCGCAACTGCATCTCCGGATTGTCCGGCAGATCGGCGCCATACGTGGAGTTGCTTGCCGGCACGTCCCAGGCGTGGGAGGTGCCGCTGACGCCGGGCACAGCCCGGTCGGCATCCGAAAAAGGCTTCCCGCTTGCAAGACCGGCGGGATTGTGGCAACTCATGCACAGATTGGCGTTTCCCGCTTCATTGGTTAATTGCACGCCCTGGCTCTGGTGCGCCACATGACAGGAACCGCAATGAATGCCATTGCCCCAGTGCGGCGGATCCGGGGTACCGACCACGCCCTGAAGTTCCGGCGGCAGATAAAGCTTATACGGGCTGGTTTCCTGGGCGACCAACGGCCGGGCATATATGCCCCACACCATCAGGAAAAGCAGAACGAATCCGAAATGTCGCCCTTGATTCTTCACGCTTTTTGCCCCGCTGCTTGACTGCCCGTGATTTGCAATTCAAGTGCCGCTTGGATCACGGCCATCATCGGACGAGCAGCATTTTTCGCCTGACTTTTTTTTGATCAAACTGCAATTCATAAAAATAGATGCCGCTGGCAACGGCCTTACCCTGCGAATCGTTTCCATCCCAAAAAACAGCTTTTCCGCTGCCGGTATATGCCCCGGCGGGTTGCTCTCCCAGATGAAAAGTACGGATCAAAACACCGATATCGTTATAAATTCGAACCGTGACGTTGCCCCTGCGGGACAAAACGAAAGGAATATATGTGCCCTTTTGGAAGGGATTGGGGAAATTGGCCATCAAGACGAAATCCTTGGGCACCCCGACTGTTTTGTCCTCCTGCACCGCGGTCGGCAAATCGGTGATCTCGTACACTTCAACCGCACCGTTGTTCATGGAGGCCACCCAAATCCGATCACGGGCATCGACCGCGACATCCATCGGCAGACGAAGCTCTCCCGGAGCGCGGCCGAAAACGCCGATTTGGGCCAGGAACACCCCTTTTTCGCTGTAAACATTCACCCGGCCCTGGAATGGGTCCGCCACGTAGATTCGCCCGTGCGAATCCACCGCCAGCCCCTGCGCCCGAGTCAGTTTTCCGCTTGCGGCTCCCGATTTTACCAGCCGGGTTATGCGCGTCCCATTCAAAGAAAACACATGGATCATCCACTCGCTGCCATCCTTTGTTGGAATGCCGCCGTGTTCCGCGACCAGGATACGTTGATTTTTCACGTCCAGGGCAATGCCGGTGGGAAACGTCAAAAGCCCCTGCCCGAATTCATCCACCACCCGGCCGGCGGCATCGAGACGGATAATTTTTGCCAGCTTGCTGTCCACAACATAAAAAAACCGACGGCGATCGAACACGGCATCGGCAGGAAGGGCAAATCTGATGGAATGATGCGGCAGAGGCTTCGACACGCGCTGTTGAAAATCCACCATGTGCAGGCGGCCGTTCACGCGGTTGCTAATGTAAATGACCTCGTTTTGATCGGCCGTTACCGCCAGCGGGCGCCCATCGATGGGCAGGCTGTCTTGCAATCTCCCGTTTAAATCAAATTGGAAAACGCGGTTCAGGAATGCATCCACAACATACACATGCGTGCGGGTTGCGGCAAGCCGAACCGGGCTGCGAAGTTCGGTTGTAATGCGCATGATATGGCGAACCGCCGCGCCATCGGATTGGCTGAAACCGGTGCCGGCCGCGAGATTGACGGCGATCAGCAGTCCGAAAAACGCCTTGAATCCATTTGCGGATCGTTTTTGCGAGTTCATTGCCGGTTTATGCAGCATCAGATAACCTGTGCAGGTTTGACGGAGACGTTCATCCATCCTGCCCTGCAATAAGCATACCGCCTTCAAAACAGCGTTTCGGTGGGATTAAAATCACCAAAAATCCGCTCTCCGCTGACTGAATGGCATCCGATCATCCCGATTTTTTCTAAAAATGAGCATCATTTTCTTGCTATCGGGCTCGAAAAACGCTAATTTAATGCAGCAGGTGTGCGAAATGACGCAGTTCTTTGACGGAACATGAAGCCCAAAAGCCAAATCTTGTATATCTCACCGTTTTCGACTGGGCTGGGCAGGTTAGAAATTGAATGCCATACCTTGCTTTGCCGATTGGATTGTTGATGGATGATATGAATGCGTTGAATGTGTCAGGTAAAGATTCGGTGTGATAAATGGTTGGAGCAGCCCCATGGTATTCCGAAAACTTCGTACCCGCATGATCGCCCACATTGTGTGGATCGTCAGCTCCATTATTCTCATCTCTTTTTTCCTCGTTTACCGCTTCCACTCCACCTCCATCCGCGACCATCTCAAAAACGATGCCGAACAGGCGACTGAAATCGTCGAAAATATGCTCATGGAAATGATGCAGAGCAAAACGCCGGAATTGCTGAATGACCTTCTTCCCAAATTAGCGCTTCTGCATCACATCGAAATGCTGCGGATCATCCGGCCGGACGGTGAAATTGCATTTTCATCCTCTCCCGCTGAAGTGAACAAAACCTTCGAAGCACCGGATTTTTCAAAATTTATCAGCAGCCAACAAAGTAGCTTATTATACAATGTCCGCGAGGACAACAACACCTATTTCATCAAATTTCGGAAGATTGAGAACCGGAAGCCGTGTCAAAAATGCCATGACCCGAAAAAGCCGATCAACGGCTTTTTCTTTGTCAAAACATCCGACCGCCTGAGCTTGCATTCGCTGAGAACCGAATTTCTTTCTCTGGGATTTATCGCGGTCGGCGTGATTGTTTTCCTGTCCCTGGCAACCTACCTGCTTTTCATCCGGTCCGTGGACCAGCCTGTTCAAAAGCTTAAAAAAGCCATGGAGGCCATTGAAAAGGGGAACTTTTCCGTGCGCATTGACCACCCGGCAAAGGATGAACTGGGTCAGTTGGCCACGGGCCTCAACTCCATGGCCCGCAAGCTGCAATGGGCGCAAAAACATTTAATCGAGCACCACGAGAGACAGATCCGTCAGGCGGAAACGTTGGCGAAAATGGGAGAACTGGCGGCGGGGCTCGCCCATGAAATTAAGAACCCGATATCCGGCATTGTTTTTGCTTTAAATTCCATCATCAGGGATATCCCCGAGGATGATAAACGGCGAGAGATTTTCGAGGAAATTATCAAACAAGCCAACCGGGTGGAGCAAAATCTGGAAGCGCTGCTGTCTTATGCCAAACAGACGAAACTGGAATGTTGTCCAACGGATATCAACAGCATCATCGAACGGATTTTGCTGTTCATTCGTCAGCAGCCGGATATGGAGTCCATTAAAGTAACCAGCCGCCTTGATCGGGAGCTGCCCGAAGTGGTGGTGGATGCCAAACAAATCGAGCAGGTCCTCCTGAATCTGATTATCAATGCTGTTCAGGCCATGCCGAACGGCGGCGAACTGACTATTTCAACTCAATATCTCAGGCAAGCGGACAAAGTACAGATCATCATTGAGGATTCGGGGATCGGCATTCCGGAGGATATTCAGGACAAGATTTTTCAGCCGTTTTTTACCACAAAAGAAAAAGGAACCGGATTGGGGCTTACACTCTGCAAAGAGATCGTACTCAAACATTCGGGGAATTTGACCTTTGAAAGCCGCCCGGGGAAAGGAACCAGGTTTATCATGGAGCTGCCCGCAGGCAGCCCAGAAACGCTGTAAATACAAGCTGTTAGGGAGAACACGGCGACATGAAAAGCTTAAAAATTCTCATCGTTGATGATGACAAATTGGTCTCCTGGTCGCTTTCGCGGGATCTTGAAAAAGAAGGAGTGGACGCGTCTGTGGTGACCAGCGGCAGGCAGGCGATTAAGAGCATACAGGAAACGTCCCCGGATATCGTGCTTCTGGATTTAAAGCTGCCTGACATCGACGGTCTGGAAGTCCTGAAAAAAATACGTGACTCCCTGCCGCAAACCATCGTGATCATGATGACCGCTTATGCGACGGTGGAGACGGCCGTTCAGGCTGTCAAGCTCGGTGCGACGGATTTCATCAAGAAACCTTTTTCGTTTGAAGAATTGAAGGTCATTTTAAACCGCGCACTCAAAAGCCACCGTCTCAGTCAGGAAGTGGCCGAGCTGCGGCAGAACCTCAAGCAAAAATACGGCTTTAGCAACATTATCGGTGAATCCAAATGCATGCAGGAGGTCTTTGCGCTGATCCGCAAAATCGCGCAAAGCGATGCCACAACCGTGCTGATCACCGGGGAAAGCGGCACCGGTAAAGATCTTGTGGCGAAAGCCATTCACTACGAAAGTCAGCGATCGCAATATCCTTTCATGGCACTGAACTGCGGTTCCTTACCCGACACCCTCCTGGAAAGTGAACTTTTCGGCTACGAAAAAGGAGCATTCACCGATGCCAAAACCACGAAAAAAGGGCTTTTAGAGCTGGCCAATAATGGCACGATCTTCCTCGATGAAATCGGTGATGCGTCTCTGAACTTTCAAGTCAAACTTCTGCGTTTTTTAGAAGACCGGACGTTCAAACGGATCGGCGGCACCAGGGACATTGAAGTGAATGTGCGCGTGGTGGCCGCCACCAATAAAAATCTGGAAGAGCTGGTCAAAGAAGGTAAATTTCGCGAGGATTTGTATTACCGCTTGAAAGTCATCCCTGTTGTGCTGCCGCCGCTCCGAGAACGACCGGAAGACATCAAAGCGCTGGTGCATCATTTTATCGATCAATTCAATAAAGAATTCAAAAAGCACGTTCGCGGCATTAGCCGAGAAGCACTGGCGATTTTGGAATCGTATCATTGGCCCGGGAACGTACGCGAACTGCGCAACGTACTGGAACGGGTCATGATTCTCGAAAACACGGACATCATTCAGCCGGAGCACCTGCCATTGGAAATCACGCTTCAGGATAATCTGCAACCCAATGAGCCGGTGGTTCGCCTGGAAGGTACGGTGGCTTTAAAAGATATCGAGAAGTCCATTATCGAACAAGCACTGAAGCGGACCAAAGGGAATCAATCTCGAGCCGCCCAACTATTGCGTATCTCCCGACATGCTTTACGGTATAAAATGAAAAAATACAGACTGTTAAATTGATACGGAAACGATGGGGGAAACACAAGCGATTGGGTTTCAAGCAGGAAGTTGAATCCAGCTATGGAGCGGCACACCCTTCAACGTGGTAGGTTATCGATAAACGGGGTAATCCGATAAGACGCCGTTTCAAATTGGATGACGCAGGCAAATGCCATCGCTTTGATGCTCACCGGCTGCCAAAAGGATCATTTTCCTGTCCTGCACCGCGATCCGGCGGCAATCATCTCGAAAGTGCCTCCTGCACATCCATCCAAGCACTCGTTGCACGAAATAAACTGCGCCAAATGGCGCACTAACTGCGCGAAATGGCGCAATTTTGGCGCCGATGGATGAACTCTCGGTCAATCCAGGAGAATCCGGTTCTCTCTTTTCAAGTTTTATATGCTGTTTCTATTGATGTTACCGCAATTCCAATAAAATGCTTTTCCATTAATTTATCTAATATTTCCTGCTTTATGGCATAGGTCTTGCGATCAATCGGAGTGAACCATTCAGGTTATCGGCTGAATTTAAACAATTTTTAACTGCAAAAATGGCGATGGATATGAACTTCGGGAACGGATTCAATCGGCGGCGAATGGGGATACTGGCGCTGGCAGGCGCCCTGGCCTTTCAATTGGGTTGTGCCGGCACGCAGCAACAGAGGGCTTCGAACGACGATGATGTTGAATATGTCTGGCCGTTGCCTCCGGATCCACCTCGCATCAAATACGTGCGCAGCGTGCATTCGGAAATGGATATCGGCTATGAAAAAACGTTTGCACAAAAGCTAACCGAAGCATTGTTCGGCCGAACCCGCATGCGCGCCCTGAAAAAGCCGCTTTCCACCCATGTGGATCGCAAAGGCCGGCTTTATGTGGTGGATACCGGGTGGCGAAGCGTGCTGATATTTGATTTTGAAAATCGGCGGCTCGAATTTCTGGGCACGAAAGGCACGGGCCGGCTGCTTCGGCCGCTGGGCATTACCTCGGATGAGAAAGGCTATTTGTATGTAACCGACCCCGGTGGCTATCGGGTCATGAAATACGATTCCACCTGGAAGTACGTGAGCGCGTTCGGCGGCAAAAATCTTTTGCTCCGCCCGTCGGGGATTGCCGTCAATTCCAGGCTGAATCGCGTGTATGTGGTGGATACCTGGATGCATCACGTGAAAGTTTTTGACAGCAATACCGGCAAGCTGCTGTTTGTGATCGGGAATGATTTTCCCGAGGCGCCCGAAGGCGTCAAAGCCCCGCCAGGGACTCTGGACCGATATTGGAATCGCGGTCATGCCGAGGGGGAATTCAATTTTCCGACGTATATCGCCATCGACAGCGAAGGCAATGTTTACGTTGTCGATACCCTCAACTTTCGAGTACAAGTTTTCAACGCGGATGGCAAATTCCTCCGGAGTTTCGGTGAAATTGGACGTGCGCCCGGACAATTTTTCCGCCCAAAGGGAATTGGGATTGACAGCGAAGACCACATTTATGTGGCCGACGCTGCCTTTAACAACGTCCAGATTTTTGACAAACAGGGACGTTTGCTCCTGTTTTTTGGCACTTTCGGCTCCGGCCTTGCTGATCTGCGCATGCCTGCGGGCCTTTTCATAGACCACAAGGACCGCATCTATGTCGTGGATCAATTTAATCACAGGGTGCAGATTTATCAGTATTTGGGCGGCGGGCCCAGTCTGGAACAAGAAGTGATCACCGAAAAACAAAGGAGGTGACCGATGCGAAAGTTATCCGCTGCTCTATGTATGGTGGCGCTATTTGCGTTCGTGAGCGGTGCGATGGCGCAGTTCGGCAATAAGGTGGCCGATACACCGCACAACCTGCGGAAGGCGACCACCGACGGGATGCCCGTAGAAGACTACGGGGAAATCTGCGTTTATTGCCATACGCCGCACAGCGCAAACACGAACATCGAGGCGCCGCTCTGGAACCGTGAAACCCCGGTCAGCCAGTACACCATGTACAGCAGTCCGACCATTGACATGACCATGGCGAACAGCGCGCAAGGCGTCTCGCTTGCCTGCCTCTCATGCCATGACGGTTCGATTGCTTTGGACCAGCTCATCAATGTCCCCTCGGCTTACAGCGGTACGGGGCCATCGGGAACGACCATTGAGACCTGTGCCACACAGTGCCACACCGGCTCGAATCCTGCAGGTGGTATCAATTTTGAAGGCACGTTTTTGGGCACCGATCTCTCGAACGATCATCCGATCTCGATTACGTATGATCCGACCAAAGATCCAAAGTTCAAACCGGCAAGCAATGGCATGATCGATGTTCTGCCGCTGTACGGCGCTGGCAAAGATCAGGTGGAGTGCGCTACCTGCCACAATCCGCATGACAACTCAACCCGTCCGTTCCTGCGGAAGGACAACACCAATAGCGCACTCTGCTTGACCTGCCATGACATCTAATCGGTCATGGTTTTAACGGATCCTCAGATCCGGTGTTGCTGCCTTTGTAATCGTTAACTCAGCCTTAAGGCCGGGCGAAAGTGGCGGGGGGTGAGGCATGAGCTTCACCCCCAATTAAAATTATCGGTGAGACATGATGAAAACGATAAAAATAAAAACAAACGGTGTGCTGCTCGGCGCGACGGCCATTTTCATCCTGACCGCCGGCATGCTGCGGGCGGGGGAAAAGGTTGTCGCCAGAGTAAATCAGGCCAAAATCCCCGAAAGCGCCTTTATCGCGGAAATCAATCGTCAATTGCCTTATGCTTCGTACCATGCCAATGTATCCAGAGAAAAATATCATGAAATCGAACAAAAAGCACTGAACCGGCTCATTACTCAGGAACTTCTCTACCAGGAAGCATTGCGGCAAAAATTGCAAGTGCCCCGTCAAAAAATCCGCGAACAAATCGAGGTCATGAAAAAGGGGTTCAAAACGGAGGCGGATTTCCATCAAGCCTTAAAACAAACAGGGATGCG
The DNA here is from genome assembly GCA_015491485.1 of Candidatus Zhuqueibacterota bacterium. Lineage (GTDB taxonomy): Bacteria > Zhuqueibacterota > Zhuqueibacteria > Zhuqueibacterales > Geothermadaptataceae > Hydrothermovivens. The sequence continues at coordinate 10,118 of WFVT01000268.1, read as the reverse complement.
ACTTCAGGACCTCGAAAAACGGATTGAACGCAAATTACTCATCGAGGCATTGCTGAAAAAAGAAGTGTATGATAAAGTTCACATCACGGATCAGATGCTCCGGGATTATTATGAACAGAATAAGCACAAATTCGTTCTACCGGAGCAATACAAAGTACGCCACATTCTTATTTCCGTCGATCCCGGTGCTTTAAAAGCCGGGTGGTTGGAAGGGCTCAAAAAAGCCGAAACGGTATATAAACGACTGCTTTTGGGTGAGGACTTTGCCAGGTTGGCTGAAGAGGTTTCCGACGATACCACCAGCAACCATCAAGGCGGTGAACTGGGGTGGTTCCACAAAGGCCAATTGATCGCTCCTTTGGAAAACGCTCTGACAAAATTGAAGATCGGCGAGATCAGCAGCCCGATCCGATCCATTTACGGGTACCATATCATCCGGTTGGAGGGCATCCGGCCGCAAAAGCAGCTTCGCTTCGATGAAATCGACCGGCAATTGCTGCTCAAGCGTCTGGAAAAACGGGAGGTGGAGGCGAGGAAGGATTCGCTCGTCGCTCGTTTGAAAGCACAGGCGGACATTCAAATCTATCTCGATTAACGGGCTCGATGGGGCTCCTATGATGCCAGGGTGAAGGCCAGGGATGTGGACAACCAACTCACATGCAATATTTGCGCGCCGGCTCGCCTCATATTTGGCCCTGGGACTGATCGCAGCAACATTGCTGTCTTCCTGCAACCGGGGCACCAGGCACCGCATTTTGACCATTTTCTTTGACGGCGTGCCTCCCCTCGAAGAGGAAACCGAAACCGCGAAAGCGGATACGCTGAACAAAGCCGCGCCGGAGCCGTCAGGGCAAACCGCCGTTGCCGCCACTCCCACCTGGTTCTTTCATCCCGCCCGCAATGAAAACGAACGCAATTGCACCATGTGCCACGATTTCACCCAGGCTTTCCGGGTTGCGGACGACACTGAGTTGGTCTGCATGAAATGTCATGATCAGGCCGATGCTCCGCAACTGCACAGCCCGGTTGAAGAAGGGGCATGCATGGAATGCCATAATCCTCATGGCACTCAAAATCCGCGCCTGTTGATCAAGCCCCAGGACAACCTGTGCTTTACATGCCACGACGAAGAAGATTTTCGGCCCAAAGGTGAGCTCGTGGTCCATCAGCCTGTGGAAAAGGGTGAATGTGTACGCTGTCACGAACCGCACGGCACCGAGAACGATGTGCTGTTACGAGAAACCGGCGAAGCGCTGTGCTTTCAATGCCATGACAGTGAAGCGGTGAAAATAGCGCAGGCCGCCTCCATACACAGTCCGGTGGAAGACGGCGAATGCCTCACATGTCATGAGCCGCATAACGCCGGGCAAGCCAAATTACTCACCGCTTCCGATGGAGCGCTGTGTTTTGAGTGCCACGATGAGGATGAATTCCGTTCCCGAGAAGCTGCGACGGTGCACGCGCCGGTTGAAGAAGGCAGTTGCACGGAATGCCATAATCCGCACAGTTCGGCAAACACGACTTTGCTGCTGCAAGCCGATGCCGGGCTTTGTTTTCAGTGCCATGATAATGAGGACATCCGGCCGGAAACGGCTCAAAGCGTTCATGCTCCGGTGGAGGAAGGCTCCTGCACGGATTGCCATCAGCCACATCAGTCACCGAACGAAACCTTATTGAGCACACCGCCGGACAATCTTTGTTTCGAATGCCATGACGCCGAAACGTTCCGGCCCGAAACGGCTGTAAGCATTCATTCACCGGTGGAAGAAGGAGCATGCATTGAATGTCACAGCCCTCACAGTTCGGACAATGCTACATTACTGGTCAAATCCGACGGAGAGTTATGCTTTCAATGCCATGATTCGAGCGATATCATCAGCGACAATGCGCAAAGCATCCATTCGCCGGTAGAGGATGGCGCTTGCACCGATTGCCACAATCCGCACAACGCAAAGCGTGAAACTTTGCTGCAGGATGACGTGGCTTCGCTTTGTTATCAGTGTCACGATCAGGAAGATATCGTTCCTGAATCAGCGAAAAGCGTCCATTCACCGGTGGAGGATGAAGCGTGTCTGGATTGTCATAATGCGCACAGCTCCGGTAATGGTTCGCTTTTGAGTGAAGCGGATGACGCTCTATGTTTTCAGTGCCATGATCAGGAGGAAATTAAACCGGACAATGCGGAATTTGTGCACGCGCCGGTTGAGGAAGGCAGTTGCACGGAATGCCACAACCCCCATGCCTCCGGCGCCCCCAGGATGTTGATCGAGCCGGGACAGGAGCTTTGCTTTCAGTGCCATGATCGAGAAGAGGTGCTGGCAAACGAGAATCACGAGGAGATCGAAGACACTGCGTGCTGGGAATGCCATGATCCCCACTACGCCGACAATGAAAAACTGATCAGGTAATGGCAAGATGCGCTCCGTGTCGATCACAAAATGGGTGATGTTGGGGTGGCTGATATCCGCTGCTGCTTTGCTTTTGGGAACGCGCCCCGCTTATGCGCAACAGCCCCGGATGCTGCAGATTTGGGGCTGGCATGGCAACACGCATTTTATTTTCCAAAAAGAAAATCGGTATTTGCCCAACCTGATCAAAGAATATGAGTTCCAGGAACGGCTGGTTTTAAGCAACCGTGGTTTCATACTGACCCCCCGATTCATCACGTTTCAGTGGAACGGCAGCTTCGGGTTGTTGCAGGAGAAAATTACCGATCCGCAACTGAGTCGCGCTTACCGCAGCCGCCTGCTGAATCAAACGGTTACAGCGACCGTTTTCCCCAACAGCACGCATATTTTTTCCGTCACTTACACCAACGGACGCAACTACAAAAGCCTGGATTTTGGCGGTGAAAATCGGTACCGGCTCAAAAGTTTGCAGGCCACATTCGACCTGACCGACTTTTTTCTGGTCAGCCGCTTTTACGCATCGCGGCGATCCATTGCAGATCTGTGGTCTCGGGCCGGTTATTCCCTTTTCCGGAAAGAAACCCGCACGGAGTTTCAATATAACGGCAGCCGGAGCTACGACCACACTCAAATCAAAATCAATTACAATTATTACCGCATTTATAACAAATTATATGAGGAACGCAGTTATTTTAATCATATCGCCAAAGCCACGGTACAGCATGCATTCGGCAAAGACCGGCAACACCGCAGCGATTCCGATATCATTTTTCAAATGCAGCGCGGCTACCTGTATTACGGAGACATCCGCGCCAAGCAGCGTCTGGAGCTGCAGCTTTTTCCGTGGCTGAAATTGACCGGTACATATCAATTTTTATATCGCGATACCCGAAACGTACGCTCCACGCAAAACTCAATATACTCCGGTTTAACATACCGGCTTTATAAAAGTCTGCAAGCCAGCGCGGCGCTTGGGGCGGTCTATGGTTTTTCCAGCGCCGGCGATTATTACAACCGGTCGATCAATCGTAACATTTCCTACACCAAAAAGTTGCCCTTCAACAGTCAAATCCAATTGTCCTATACGAATAACTTTGCATTAACCAACCGAGAGACCCAGTCGGTGGAACAGCAGGTGCTGAACGAGCGGCATGTGGTCATCGGGCAGATGCCGTTTACCCTGGATCAGCGCAACGTCATTCCGAGCTCCATAGTGATTATCAGCGAAAAGTCGAAAATCCGTTACGAAGAAGGCGAATTGCGTGATTATACGGTCAGAGTGGTCGGCGACATGGTGGAAATCCATATTAACCCCCTTGGCCGCATACCGGAGAATGAAGTTCTGCTGGTCAGCTACCGCTACATCACGCTCCCTACCGTGCGGTATAACATCCGCACGACGACATTCAATGCCTCTTTCCTCATCGGGCGTTTTGTGTTTTATCATTTCAACAGCTTACACGACATCACGATTTTGCAAGGCGATAGTTACGCCCGCAGCGCGTTGCGCGATATTTATACCCGCGCCACCGGCGTCCGTCTCGGCAACAAATGGCAGAAACTGCGGTTTTTGCTATCCGCAGAGAAAAAATTTCAGGATTCGGCTCTGCTTTCATACGATTCATACGCGGTGCGAACCTCTGTGATATTGCAACCCTTGAAAAGCATCTCGCTCGCGGCCAATTTGGAATTTCTGGATGTGGATTATTTCCGTGACAGTTTGAGAACAAAGCTGGTGAATGCGAAAACCAATCTGGGCTGGAGTCCCACCATCGATTTACAGATTCAACTGTTCAGCAATGTACGGTTACGCGATGAAACCCGGCGTCAGGAAAATATTTATGAATACGGCGGCTTTGTGCAGCGGCAATGGCCGATTATGTGGATCAAGCTCAGTTATGAACGCCGCTATTGGGACCTGGGACCCCGTACCATTGACGACCGGCGGTTCCTGGTGGAAATCTTTCGCAAATTTTAAATGCCCTCCATAACGCCGGTTTTTGCCGGTCTCCGGCCTTATTTTGCCAGACATACAAAAGCCCCGGCGAGCCTCCGCAAGGTCTGCGCGAATCGCAGCCCCCGGCGATTCAGAGGCTGTGAAACTCCGGATGATTCGCTTTCTACCGCCCTCTGATCCGGGCCAACCCTACCCCAAAATGGAGACGCCCCCAAAGCGGGAATCGCCGAAAGGTTGCGGTCTGCATTCGCTTTTTTGCTGATTTTTATTGAATTATGGGCATCCATCATATTATATTGCATCTTGCGTTTGCCTCAAATAAGTTGTACATTAGGAAAAATGATTGTTTGACCTGTCTGCTACGCCTTGCATCCTGATGAGATGTTGCCTGTGGAATCAGCCGGTTGACCCGGACGCTGATTCGTTGCGCTGGACGAAAATGACCGAGAAGTGCGTAACCTGGCATGGGACATGGATCCGACCATCACTAAGGTTCTTCTCTATTCGATCGCCATTCTTGCCATCGCATTAGCCGGAGCAAGCATCCTGCTTGTTTCCCGCTGGCAACGTCGAACCATTCGTCTCTTTATCAGCTTTGGTGCGGGGGTGCTACTGGGTGCGGCATTTCTTCACATGATCCCGGAAGCCGCTCACCTGATTCAGGGCGGCGTCGGGCCTCCCATGTTGCTGGGTTTTCTCAGCCTGTTTATCTTCGAAAAGTTCATCATGGTGCATGCCTGTGAAGCGGAAGATTGCGAATATCATACCGTGGGAGTTTCCGCCATGATCGGGCTTTCGCTCCACAGCATGGTGACCGGCATCGCCCTCGGTGCCAGTATGATCGCCCCGCAACTGAGCCTCATGGTATTCTTCGCCGTTGCCTTACATAAATTCCCGGAATCCTTTTCCCTTGCCAGCATTCTGGCGCATGAAAACGTTTCCCGCAGCAAGATTTTCGCCGGCGTTTTATGGGTCGCCGCTATGGTGCCGGTTGGGGCCATTCTTACCCTTGTGTTTCTGCATTCGGTCAGCAACCGAACTCTTGGCTGGCTCATCGCGTTTTCGGCAGGGACCTTTTTGCACATTGCTGCCGACGATCTTTTGCCCGAGGTTCACACTTCCACCATGGATCGGAAATCGAGCCTCGGGATTTTTTTGGCGGGTATCGTTGTTATGTGGTTTTCTCAAAATATCATCGCATGAATGGATTGAGCATCAACATGGGATAAGTGAGGAGACATCATCGTGGCAAAAAAGATGCGCGCCCTGGCCAAAACGGAAGCAGGGCCCGGTTTTCAAATGATCGAAGCTCCCATTCCGGAGATTCGTTCGCACGAAGTACTGGTCAAAGTGAAAGCGACTTCCATTTGTGGCACGGATTTACATATTTTTCATTGGAATCCATGGGCGGCTGAACGCGTGAAACCGCCCTTTATTGTGGGGCATGAATGCGCCGGTGAGGTGGTGCAAATCGGCAAAGAGGTGACCGCCGTGAAGGAGGGCGATCTGGTTTCCCTGGAAAGTCACGTGATTTGCGGCGTATGCGATATGTGCCGCACCGGCCAGGGGCACCTGTGCCGGAACACCCGCATTCTCGGCGTGGATCGGGACGGAGTGTTTGCGGAATATGTGGCGGTACCGGAAATCAATGCGTGGCCGGATCCTCCGGGAACGCCGCCGGAGATCGCCACGCTGCAGGAGAATTTCGGTAATGCCGTACACACGGCTTTTGCCGCCGATGTACGTTCGAAAAACGTGCTGGTCACGGGCTGCGGCCCGGTCGGCATCATGACCATCGCCGTTGCCCGTGCCATTGGCGCCCGGGCGATCTTTGCCACCGATATCAGCAACTACCGGCTGGAAATGGCCAAAAGGATGGGCGCCGATCACGTGTTCAACGCCCAAGACGTCAATGTAGTGGAAGCCGTACGCGAAGCCTCCAACGGCGAGGATGTGGACGTTCTCCTGGAAATGTCGGGATCGCCTTCGGCTCTGAAGGACGGGTTTGAGTTGTTGAAGCCCGGAGGCGAAGCCGCCCTGTTAGGGCTGCAGGGCAGGCCCATTGAATTCGACCTGGAGAATTTGGTGATTTTCAAAGGCATCACGGTGCATGGGGTGATCGGCCGCAAACTCTGGGAAACCTGGTTTCAGGGACAGGGGCTGCTGCGTTCCGGATCGGTGAACCTTGCCCCGCTGGTGACGCATAAATTCCCGCTGGAGAAATTTGAAGAAGCCTTTGCACTGATGGAATCCGGACAGTGTGGAAAGGTGGTCATGTTTCCATGAGCTCCATCGTTCAATACCGGTTGGCAGGAAACCGGGATATCGCCGCTGTTCAGCATCTTCTGCAGCTTTGCGCATTACCCGCAGACGACCTGGGCAAAAGTCCCGTGGTGCTATTTGCAGCAGAGCAGGACGGTGAAATCCTCGCCTGCGCCGGTATAGAACCGTATCCGCCTTTCGGGCTTTTGCGTTCGGTCGCCGTTCATCCCGATGCCCGGGGACGCGGAATCGGTCATCGCATAACACAAATGGCTATCGATTATGCCCGTAATCAACAGATTCGGACTCTTTTTCTATTGACCACCACGGCGGAACATTATTTCGCCGGCCAGGGCTTTCAACCGATCGACCGGCAACACGTCCCCGCTTCCATCGCCGCGACCGAAGAGTTTCGCAGCATTTGTCCGAGCACGGCTGTGGTGATGAAAAAAGATATTTGAGCCCGAAGTGGCAAGAACGTGTTCGTTACGCACCTGCGACCAAACCCGAAAAGAGGTTGGATCATCATAGAACCGGGTTGTAACCATCCCGGTGCCATAGCAGATGCAAGGGATCTTTGGCGGGACCGCCTGCGAAAGGCGGCATTGCTGAGGCGCCGGGCAGCTTTGGGGTGTTGTGATCCATTGGACAAATCATACTGACCGTCATGTGAAGCATTTGGAAGGAGGTGTCACGTGAAAGTAGGGATTCCCAAAGAGGTGACCCAGGATGAAACGCGAGTGGCCGTTGTGCCGTCGATGGTATCTGCCCTGACCAAAGCCGGACACGAAGTTTGGGTCGAATCCGGAGCCGGCGCGGGTTCTTCCTTTTCGGACACGGACTACGAAGAAGCCGGAGCGAAGATCATCAAAGGAGCCGGAGATTTGTACGCCTCCGCAGATGCCATTCTTAAAGTTCGTCCGCTGACCGAACATCCCCAATTGAAAAAACATGAAGCGGACCTGGTTCGGGAAAACACGACTGTTATCGGTTTCATGGCCCCGCTGTCCAATCTGGACGTCATCAAAAAACTGGCTGAAAGAAACGTCACATCGTTTGCGATGGAATTCATTCCTCGCATCACCCGTGCGCAGAGCATGGATGCTTTGAGTTCGCAGGCGACGGTGGCCGGATACAAAGCCGTCCTAATGGCGGCGGCTCAGTTGGGCAAATTCTTCCCGCTGTTGATGACCGCCGCCGGTACGATTCCGCCGGCCAATGTGCTGGTGCTGGGCGCCGGCGTAGCTGGATTGCAGGCCATTGCTACGGCCAAACGGTTGGGCGCGCGCGTCGAGGCATTCGATCCGCGCCCGGCGGTGCGTGAGCAGGTGCAGAGCCTTGGCGCCCAGTTCATCGAGATGGAGCTGCCGGAAGATGTGGAAACGGCCGGCGGCTATGCCAAAGAGCAGTCGGAAGAGTTCCTGCGCAAAGAGCAGGAAGCCATCGCCGCCCGGCTATCCAAAACGGATGTGGTGATTACCACGGCGCAAATTTTTGGCAAGCGCGCGCCGATTCTCATCACCGAAGACATGGTTAAAATGCTGCGTCCCGGCGCCATCATCATCGACCTGGCGGCCGAACAGGGCGGCAACTGCGAACTGACGGAAGCGGGCAAAACCGTGGAGAAACACGGCGTGACGATCGTCGGCGCCGTCAATCTTCCGGCCACGGTTCCGGTTCATGCGAGTCAAATGTATTCCAAAAACATCACCAATCTATTCCGTCATCTGTATCAGGCGGAAGACGGCCAGCTGGATTTTGAAGACGAAATCACCCGGTCTGCTTGCGTTACTCATAAGGGCGAGATTGTGAATGAATTTGTGAAAAATGCGCTAAAATAAGGAGGAGACACGATGGACGGCTCCATTATGGTTTCGATCTATATTTTTGTGCTGGCGATTTTCGTGGGCTTTGAAGTCATCACCAAAGTCCCCCCGTTGTTGCATACACCGCTCATGTCCGGTTCGAACGCCATTTCCGGCATCACCATCGTCGGTGCTCTTATTGCCGCGGGGGCAGGCCATAGCGGAGTGAGCACCATTCTCGGCATGCTGGCAGTGATCTGCGCCACGATCAATGTGGTCGGCGGTTTCATGGTAACCGATCGCATGCTGGAGATGTTCAAGCCGGCGAAAAAGGAAGATAAGTCTGAATCGGAACAGAAATAACTCGCGCCTGCAGCGTTATTGGCCTCCTCTCCAACGGAAAACAAACACCATTTCGAGCCATCTCTCCGAAGCTGCAGGGCAAACAGGAAATCTTCGAACATTAAATAGATAGGGAGTGCGACCTATGTCTGTCTTAACGAATGCGGTGTATTTGTTGGCTGCAGCATTGTTTATTTTTGGTCTGAAACTTCTCAGCCATCCGCGAACCGCCCGTCGTGGCAATCTTCTGGCCATGATCGGTATGCTCCTGGCAATCATCATGACTTTGCTGGATAAGCAGATCGTCGATTTTACATACATCATCGCCGGTCTGGTGATCGGTGCAGCGATCGGGGCTTATGCGGCGAAAACCGTGCAAATGACAGCCATGCCGCAGATGGTGGCGCTGTTCAACGGCTTCGGTGGCGCCGCCTCCGCGCTGGTCGCTTATGCGGAATACCTGTTTCTCACCAGCGCCCCTTCCCTGGACGTAACTATTACCATGATTCTCAGTATTCTTATCGGTACGGTAACCTGGTGGGGCAGCCTGGTGGCGTTCATGAAACTGCAGGGCATCATGCGGGGCGCCCCCATTGTTTTTCCGTTGCATCAATTCTGGAATATTTTAATGCTGATCGCCGTGGTGGTGCTGGGTGTGCTGTTTGCCACTGATCTGTCCCAGCAGGCCTATCTTCTGGCGATCGTCGGCATTGCCACCGTACTCGGCTTCATGCTGGTGATCCCCATCGGCGGAGCAGATATGCCGGTGGTGATTTCGCTGCTGAACTCGTATTCCGGTTTAGCGGCTGCCATGACCGGTTTCGTGCTGTCTAACAACGTGTTGATCATCAGCGGTGCGCTGGTGGGCGCTTCGGGGTTGATTCTGACCAACATCATGTGCAAGGCCATGAACCGCTCGCTGGCGAACGTGCTGTTCGGCGCGGTAGGTACCGATGGCGGCGGCGGTCCGGTCGGCGACAAGAAATCCGTAACCGAATATTCCATCGAAGATGCGGCTATGGTGCTGGAAAGTGCGCAGTCGATTATCATTGTGCCCGGTTACGGCCTGGCTGTGGCGCAGGCGCAGCACGTATTGCAGGAACTGGCAAGCCTGTTACAGCAAAACGGCGCCACCGTGCGCTATGCCATCCACCCGGTGGCCGGCCGCATGCCGGGACACATGAACGTGCTTTTGGCCGAAGCCAACGTGCCGTACGACATGCTGTACGAAATGGACCAGATCAATGAGGATTTTAAAAACACCGACCTGGCGCTGGTGATCGGTGCGAACGACGTGATCAACCCGGCGGCCCGCACGCAGAAAGACAGCCCGCTGTACGGCAT
>WFVT01000267.1 GCA_015491485.1 Candidatus Zhuqueibacterota bacterium | reverse complement strand
GTCTTCGTGGTGATTAAACGTTTTTGCCTTTCGGAATCCCGTAACTTAAACCACCGGTTCCCGATCACAGCATCAAGGATTGAAAGAACGTCGCCTCGCGTCCGCCACCTGACGAACGATCGTGATAACTGCGCAAATCATAATTCTACCTGTATTCAAGAAACGAGAACCTGGTTGGAAATTAGGATCAATTCACTTCGCCAAATCATCTTTCCAACCACAAAGTACACGAAGGACACGAAAAAAAGTAAGCCTCAAAAAACCTTTGGGATCTTTGTGCCTTTGTGGTGGATAACCATTTTTGCCTTGCGGAATTCCACACCTGAAGACAGGCCACAGGTAAAAGTCACTGAAACCGTTCAAACAGTAAGACTCCTATTTCAAATGGTTCATCCACTTTCACCTGTCAGATTGCCGCCAGGTACCCGGAAATCCTCAGCAGAAAACCTGAAAGTTTGTTCAGAAACCGTTGCACACACCGGGAAAAATCATTAATTACTATAAACATGTCGAGCCGCCGCTCGAACCCAAATATTCGGCTACCGGGGTACGCGGTATTGCAACGCTTTCCCGTGAAGTCGTGCTCCCAGATCCGAAAAAGCACGGCAAACAAGGGGATTTCCTGTCCCAACCAAACGGCCATGGCCGGGAAAGCCAAACGGTCGCGCAAAATCGACTAAACAAAATACGGGGTTCTCGGGTCTATATGGAAATCCAACCATGGGATAAAGTCTTACTGATTTTTCAAGCAGTTAAAAAGAATAAATCATCAATTCAATCCGTTATTCACGTTCACCTATTATCCGAGGAGATAGCTATGTTCAGTAAATCGAGTTTTCGTGCTGCAGCACTGGCAATGACACTGGTCGCCATGGCTGCCTGCGGGCCCAGGGATTTTCCGATGACCACCCGCTCCGATGAAGCGCGCTCTCACTTCCAGGAAGCCCTGCGCTACATGGATAATTACATGAATCGTCAAGCCGGCGAAAGCCTGCAAAAGGCGCTGGCCGCCGATTCCTCATTTGCACTGGCTTATCTATACCGCGGCGTCCTGACCAATAACCCGGAAGAACGGCAAAAGCTGTTTGAACGCGCCCGCAAAGAAGCGGCTGAAGCCTCCATGGCCGAACGGACATTGATTGAAGCCGTCATTGCCTGGCAATCCAAAGACCTGGACACGGCGCTGAAACAACTGGAAACGCTGCGCGAAACATTTCCCAATGATTTTCGGATCACCTTTACCTATGGTCGCGTGCTGTTCGATAAAGGCGAATATCCGGCAGCGGCACAGGCCTTTGAGCAAGCGGTACAATTGGATTCCACCACGGTCGCCGGGTTCGACTGGCTTGCCAATGCATACATCCGGTTCGGCGAGTACGAAAAAGCAAAAACGTTCTACCGCAAGGCTGCGGAAGTCACCCCCGAAGGCGGTAACCCGGTATTGCGCTACTACGGGATCGCTTTTGCTGAACTGTATCTCGGCAATGTGGATGCCGCTCTGGCAGCCATGGAGGAAGGGCTCCAGGATTATCTACAGCGCAATCCGGAAGCGAGGCCGGTATTTGTGTACAACTCCATGGCGCGCATCAACCTGGAAAACGGTCGTCCCGAAAAAGCGCTTGAACTGTATGAAAAAGGGTATTCCCTGGTTCCCAACAGCAACATGAGCGAGATGCAAAAACAGCTCTGGCTCGGACGCCTGCATCATGGCAAGGCACGCAGCTATGCCAAAATGGGCGATTTCCGCAACGCCTGGAAACATGCCCGAATCGTCAAAAAGATGCTGGATGCCGGCGGCGAGCAGGCGAAGCGTTTCATGCCGGCCTATCATTATCTGGTCGGCTATATCTACCTTGAGCAAAACAAGCCGCAAAAAGCGCTGGAACATTTGCAGCAGGCGGATCAAAACGACCACTTCATACGCATGTTGACCGCGCGGGCTTATGAGATGCTGGGACAGGCGGATAAAGCACGGGACCTTTACGCCGAAATTGTCAACAATCCCATCGGCGGCCTGGAACGGGCGCTGGTGTACAATCAGGCTCGCGAAAAATTGGCGCAGTATGCCGCTCAGTGATTTTCCGCAAGGCGCTGAAGCGGCAAAATAAAAGCAGCTTCAGGTTGCGGTGAACTGTGATTCCCGGGTGCGGGCGGTTATCCGCCTCACCCGTCTTGCGGGAAGCTCACCGACAACCCTGAACGCTGCAGGCCGCCACGCAGGCGTCAAGCCCTGTCACCGATTGGTGACTTTACCAGGACGTGACCGAATTGGCATTCTAAACACGGCGCAAACACAAGGAAACAGGTGGTTTTATGCCCAAAATTATGCAATCGTACCAGTTCATTCCCGAGCGGTTCAAGAAAAAATACTTTGATTTTTACCGCGAGCTGTACGATCCCAGCCACAGCGTGCTGGATATGAAAACCAAGGAACTCATCGCTCTGGCGGTGTCCGTCGCGACCGGCTGCCAGGGGTGTTTCAAAGGGCATGTTAAAAAAGCCGTACGGCACGGTGCGACCCGGGAGGAAGTCGGCGAAGCCATTGCCGTGGCGATCGCCATCAATGCGGCGACCATCGTCGATCGTACGGATATTGCCAATCTGGAAGACAACCTGATTGAGTCGTTGTGGGATCGTGCCGGTCAGAGCGCGGTGGACGATGATGTCGATGACGAAATGACGCCATGACCTCCGATGGCTTTGATCCCCGAAGCCGGCAACAACAGGCCGGGTGGCGCCCGGGACTTTTCGCGTGGCTGCTCGGTCTGTTTTTTCTCGGTCTTACCGACGTCCAGGTGATCCCGGTACTATTGCCGGCTTTTGAAAAAACATTTTCGGTACACATCGCCACGGCCGGCTCACTGGTCACGCTGTATGCCATTGCGGCGGCCATTTCAGCCCTGGTCATTGGACCGCTTTCCGACCGGTACGGACGTATGCGGTTCATTCGTGCCGCCGCCGCCATTTTTGCGCTGGCTGCCATTTTAGCGGCAATGGCGCATACGTTCAGCCTCATGGCGGTTGCCCGTCTGCTTGCCGGGCTGGCCGGGGGTGTATTCTCCGCCTGTATTGTTGCGCTGATCGCCGACCAATTCCATTTCGAGCGTCGCGGCCGCGCCATGGGATGGGTGGCCGGGATGTATTCCCTTTCGGCCGTCGTGGGAGTACCTGCAGGCGCCTTTGTGAGCGGCACCGCCGGTTGGCCTATGATTTTTTGGACCATGGGCCTGGTGTCGCTCGTCATTTCGCTGATTTTGCCGCCTTTGAAGGATTCGGCGGCGTCAATCCCGTCATCGCCTTCGCTCCCCCGGCGTTTCTTTCAGGAGCAACTGGCGCAATACGCGGGTTTCTGGCGCCGAACCGGCTCGCGCCGGGGATTATGGCTGGCGGTTGCCATGGTGAGCGCTACCACCAGCCTGATCACCTACCTCGCGGCCTGGCTGGTGGATGATTTCGACTACACCATGCAGGAGGTCGGGCTGGTTTTCCTGATTACCGGCAGCGCGATGGTGGTTGGGTCTGTCATCGGCGGTGGGCTGGCGGACCGATTGGGCAAAAGGGCTTCGCTGGCGCTCTGGAGCGGGCTGTTGATCCCGGTGCTGCTCGGCGTGCCGCTGATTCAATCACGCACATCGGTTCTGCTGTTTTGTCTGGCCGGCGGCTTTCTGCTTTCGCTTCGCGAAGCTCCTTATCAAGCCATGATCACCGAATTGGTGCCCGCCGAACAGCGCGGGGCGTATCTGGCCTTGCGCAGTACTGCCGCCAAACTTGCCATTGCGGTCTCCGCGCTTGTCGCCGGGCATGTATTTGAACACCTGGGCTTCAGGATGGTCGCCGTCCTGGCCGCTGCATGCAGTTTTGCAGCACTGGTACTGGCATTTTTGCTCCGCCTGCCTCCGGAACAGCAACCACCGCCACAGGCTCTTTAATCAAAACGGATGGAAGACAATGCAATCGGTCCGCATCCGATTCCGGACATGGATAAAACGCATGCTTATCACTCTGGCTGTTTTATTTGCAATATTTCTTCTGGTCATTGTTCCGTATGGCATTTCTTATTTGATTACCCATGCCCGGACAAGACCGGCGGATCGCCGGTTGACCGAATCGCCGGCGGATTACCAAATTCCTTACCGTGACATTTGGCTACAAGCTCCGGCAGCCCCCGGCGACTCTTCCAACCGGATTCCAATCCACGCGTGGTATATGCCGCACGAGAATCCACGAGCGGTTATTGTTTATGCCCACGGCCTTTTCCGGTCCCGGCATGAAATGTTGGAACGGGCAGCCTGGCTGTGGCAGCATGGTTTTGCCGGCGTGCTGATGGATTTGCGCCGTCACGGCGAAAGCGGCGGTGAAATCAGCGGGCTCGGCTTTCTGGAGCGGTTGGATGTGGAAACGGCGGTTCACTATGTTCGAAATCGTTTGAATTGGCGAGGTCCGGTGGTGGCATTCGGCGTGTCCATGGGAGCGGCTGCGGTATTGCTGGCCGCCGCCGAAACCCAAGATATCGATATCGTGATTGTGGATAGCCCGTTTCTTTCATTTGAAAATACCATTACCCATCATCTGAAGCTGGTGCTCGGCCTACCCCGCTTTCCCATTGGGGATCTGATCATGCTGTACACCCGCCGGCGGATCGGATTCGAAACGGACGAATTTGACTTGCAAAAAGCCGTCCGACAGCTCAACGATCGGCCGATTCTGTTCATCGCCGGTACCGCCGACCGGCGTATGCCGGTTGCCATGCAGCGCCGGTTATATGAACAGGCTGCGACGCGTTACAAGACGTTCGTCACGATTCCGGATGCCACTCACGGCGCTGCATTCCGAACACACCGGGACATGTATGAGCAGGCGGCCTTGCAGTTTTTGGACGATGCCCTGAAACGGGTTTCGCGTCACGGCGGCGCTTCAGGCCCATGAAAAGATCATGGGGGTTCGAGAAGCCTCTCACTCGTTCTGATGTCGGCTAAAAGGAGCGGCGCATCCGACCAAGGCCTGCCCCCCATTTTTTGGAATGCATCGAATCTGCATCCGCCTGCCAGGTATCCGTCCGGTGAAGTACAGGTTGATTTTCAGGGCACGAAGACATCCTCACCGGTCGTATAGCGCGAAGGCGTTCTCGCCAAAAGCACCATCAAAAGCGAGGGCGACTCCACCGAAATGACAAACTAACGCGAGGCGTCCCCGCCGAGCACCCTCTCGGCCAGAGGCCTCGGGCTAACATAAAAAGATACCGTTTACCGAACGGATACCCTGCCCGCAACGCCGGTCTAATCCGCCAGATTCATCCCGCTTGAAAATACGTGAATACCATTGACGTTTTCAGTTGCATTTGTTACGACATGACATTATTTTTTCGTTCAAGGAAACGAGAATCCGCGTCCATCGATTTAAGACCATGCTGATACGCCCTCCACAATTTCGCGTTTATTTTCTATCATTACTGATTCTGGTGCAGCCCATGCTCACGCATGGGGCTGTAAAAACTCCAGAGGGCGAAACAACCGGTTTGTGCACCTGCTTACCGGATCAGTGTATGTGCAATAACTGCAGCATACACCATTCCGTTTCCTCCGACTCAAACACGCAGGCGGTGTGCGGTTGCCAGCTTCGAAACGACCACCAACCAGCGGCGCCTGAAAAGCCGGCTCAGCAGCTCAGTAGCGTGGATTCAAAATTTCTGCCGCAATCGGCGACATTGCCCAATCCTTTGAATGCCCATTTATTTTTCTTTGGCCTTTTTTCGCCCTCCCAGGCGATTGATCTCGATCCCCCTGATCCTCCTCCGCGCGTTTATTGCCTCTGACCTTCTTCGTTTCCTTTTTTAATCCATCAGGCCGGTGCGACTATTCGGACGGCGACCGAGCATGCCCCGGGCATCATGGTCGCATGGCGGAGCTGTATCGACTCCAGCCTACAGCCAGCTCCAGCCCACAACGGTAGTGGGCTGCTATGGGAGACGTATGCCCGGAGGGAGCTGATTCGAATCGATGCACCGGTGCGGCCGCATCAAAAAGCAAATGAACCTGACACAAGGAGGATCCAGTGAGAATTTCAGTTTTTCTTGCCGTCCTGGCGCTTTTCTGCCCTCCGGCGATAGCGCAATCTCCCGCACGCATTTCCGGCACGGTAATCCATTCTGAAACCCGTGAGCCGGTGGTTGCGGCTAATGTGGTGATCGTCGGCACGCCACTGGGGGCCGCCACCGATTCCGAAGGCCGCTTTCGCATTGATCGCGTGCCTGCAGGGCAATATACACTGAAAATCACCGCCCTGGGATACGAAACGCATGAAAAATCCGTGCAAGTGACCGCCGGTCAAACCATTTCGGTGGTCATCGAGTTGTCTCCCTCGGTTTTGCTTTTTCCGCCGGTCACGGTCACCGAGAGCGGTTTCCGGCCGGCAGAAGCTTACAACGTGAAAGTGCTGCACGATGCAGACGTGCGGCCGGCTGTTTCCGCCGAGCTGGTAGCCAGCATGCCGGGTGTGTATATGCAACGGGTGGGGTCCTGGGGCAGCAAGCCGGTCATACGCGGATACCGCGATGAACAGGTGGTGGTATTCGTAGATGGCGTGCGGATCAACCGCGCCGGGCCGGCCAAAATGGATGCGGCGCTGGCCACTGTGCCCGCCGAACAGATCGATAAAATCGAAATTCTGCGCGGACCGCGGGCAGCGGTTTACGGTCCTGGAGCCATCGGTAGGATGATCAACGTGGTGACGCAAAAAGCGCCGGTGCCGAATGCGGAAGGGGTGGCCTATCACGGATTCGTCCGCGGAGCCGCCGCCTCGACGGCGCGCCAGAGTGCCCTGACCACCGGGCTTTCCGCCACCACGCAAAAGCTCAATCTGACCCTGCGCTTCGGGCAAACCAATCAAAGCGATTACAAAACACCCGAAGGCGTGGTACCGAACACCGGCTTCCGTGAGCGTTTTGCGGATGCCAGTCTGCGCTATCAATTTTCGTCCAATCATCGCTTGCGCATGACCGGACAGATTTACCGGCTCATGGACGCCGGATTCCCGGCGCTGGCCGCGGACGTACCGGACGATGACCGCGATATCCTCGCCGTGTATTATGATTGGCAGCGGCCCGGGAAGAAACTGTTCAAAATGCATCTGTCTGCGAGCTACCTCCGGATGTATCACCACATGATTGTGAATGCTGTGGATAACACGATGATGAAGGTGGATGCCGACGTGAAGGCCACCTCGCGCACCTATGCGGCCAAATGGCGGGGCTCGGTGCTGTGGCACCCTGGCTGGTCCATACTGTTCGGCGTGGATTTCTACCGCTGGAACGGCGATGCTTCACGGCAGCGCACCATGCTGACAAAGATGACCGGCGAAACCATGACTCCGGACGAAGAAACCCTGTGGCCCGGCGTTTTCATCAATGATTTCGGGCTTTTTGCACAAAACACGTTCCGTTTGGGCGAACGTACGCAGCTCGAGGCCGGCCTGCGGCTGGACCGCATCGTGGCCAGCGGCGAGCTGCCGCAAAATTCGGTGATTCAAAAAGCACCGGATTTCAGCAAAAGTCAGGTTTCCGGCAACCTGATTCTATCGTACCGGCCTTCCCATGGCCTGTACGTTTCGCTGGCCCTGGGCCACGCGTTCCGGACACCGGATCCAACCGAGCTGTATATCGCCCTGCCACTGCCTGTGGCCACCGGCATGCCGCCGCTGGGCTTTTTCGTCGGCAATCCGGATTTGAATCTGGAAAAAAGCTGGCAACTGGAACTGGGATTTGGCGGCAAAAGCGGAGGCGTCGAGTGGAGCACCAATTTATATTACAACCGCATCGATGATTTGATCCTGGCGCTGGTCAACGGCGACAGCTTAAATAATCTGCCGGTGTATCAATACACCAATTACCCGGAGGCCATGATTCTGGGCGGTGAGGCCAGTTTGAAGTGGCGGTTGCACCGGCACTGGACGCTGGAAAACCAGCTTTCGTTCACCTATGGTGAAACTCGCGCGCGCCTGCTGACTATTCCCGAAGGCGAGCCATTGCCGGAAATCCCGCCGCTGGAATGGAGCAGCACGCTGACCTTTTCGCCGGTGCCACCCTTTTCGGCGCAAATCCGTGGCCGGTTCGTGGCATCGCAACGTCGGGCGGCAGATTACACACGCGAACAGCCAACGGATGGCTTCAGGATCTTCGACGTTCAGATGGCGTACCGCCCTACCGGCAACCTCACCCTGGTGGCCGGGGTACGCAATCTTCTGAACGAAGCCTATTCGGAGCACTTGAACCAGCTCGGCCGCGGCCGGTCGGTGGCCATTCAGCGCAATCTGACGCGCATTCTCAATCCCGGCCGCGACGTGTTTCTTTCCATGCAGTGGACATTTTGAACTTTTCTGCCTCCCGTTTCTTCCCCACACGAAACGCCCGGTGCCGGCGCGGCGCCGGGTGTTTTTTTATTCGAGGCCAATATCGATACAGCAGGAATCACTCATGCGAAGGCCTCGCGGGATCGTGGTCGGCGGAGGACTGCGGGGTGCGCGATAGCTCTACCACAACCACTCCGGTGGAATCAGCCGGTTGAGGGCGGTTCGCAGGGCCGGTGAAAGAAGAGCGAGCCCGACCTGAAAGGAAGCGTTGGTCCAGGCGAATCCGCCCTCCGGCAGGCCGCGGAAGGACGTCCCCACGTTGCCGTATTCAGCGCTCACCCGGTGGGTTCTCCGAACCACGTCGTATTTTTCCGCCAGCACGCCGTTATAATCCACTGCATTGCGAAGAAGCGTATAAAGCCAGCGGTACGCCAGCCGCCGCGCTTCGGTTTCGTAGCCGTAGTTGAGCAGTCCCTGCCAGGCCAACATTTGATGCGGAGCCCAGCCGAAGGGGTAGTCCCACTGACATTGCGGCCGGGTTTCACTGATGGCTCCGCGGCTGGATTCCGTGCTGGAGAGCAGACCGCCGGCGGCTTCCAGCAGCGGCAGGCCGGTTTCGACCAATCGCTGCGCCTGTTCCGGTCCGGCGAGACCGGCCCAGAGAGGGTAGAATGTGGTAGCACTGACGTAGCCGGTGCGCTCCTGCCGGACAAAGTCATAATCAAAATAAAGGCCGCGGGATTCATCCCACAAGTAGCGGTTGACCCTTTCCCGCCGCTTTTGGGCTCTTTCCTGCCATTGAGCCGCTGTATGGCGGTGACCGTCTTTCAGCGTGAAAGAGCCGCCGAACGCATGTTGCAGCAGCCGGGCGATATCGGTTTCGTATTTATAGAGCAGGGCATTCAGGTCCACCGTATTCAGATGCGCACAGCGGCCGATGAGGCGGTAAGTGGTATCGTGTCCGGATTCCCGCATCGCCCGGTCATGGGTCAGCCAGTCATCCACCTCCGGTTCGCTTAACATGCCGCTGTTGTAGAGCTGCACAAACGTCCCGGGATCCATGTCGAGCCGCCGAGCAACAGGACGCACCATCCAATCGTAATGCCCCGGTTCGGTTTCCGGCGGAAAGCCGCGGCCTCTGCTGAAATAGCGGTTCAGGCCGGTGGGGGTCTGGTGATCTTGATCCATCCAGACACTTTCATATTCCTTGATAGCCGCCGTCAGGGCACGGCGCAGCCAGGTGCGGGTGGCTGCGTCATCGGGAAGGTGGGGCAGCAGCGCCATGATCATGGAGGTCAAAAAAGGTGGATTGGACCGCAGCAGGTAGTAGCTGCGGTTGGCATTGAGAATCCGGCCGTAATGTTCGATTTGATAGACCAGATTGTCCACCAGTCCCCGGGCCAGTTCGGGTTTGCCGTCCTGAAGCAGGCCCAAAAGAATGAAATAACTATCCCAGCCGTACATCTCGTTGAAACGGCCGCCCGGAACGATAAACGGCACCCCGGCACACCGGCCATCGGCAGTGCGCCGCAGGGCAAGGGTTAATAAACCGGGGCTGGTATTGAGTCGGAACACGTCTTCCGGGGTGGGGCGGGACGGCAGCCGCATGACCTTCAGGTTCCATTCCGGATGTTTCTCGGCCAGTTGTTCAAAATACCGGGTGGCTTCCGGGTCGTTATGAGGGGTGTACAGATAAAACGCTCCGGCGCGTGTTTTTTCATCCGGCAAAAGATGCCGTATGCCTTCCTCGTCAGTTCGGCGGGTCAGGTCGTCCCAGTAGCATTCACGGATCATCCGCTGCAACCGGTCGGCTGGCGGTTCGAAAAGCCGCCGGAGCGTGAGTGTCGTGGTT
>WFVT01000266.1 GCA_015491485.1 Candidatus Zhuqueibacterota bacterium | reverse complement strand
TGGTTGCGCAAATCGCCCGTGCCGGTTCCGATGTGTTTTCCACCCTCATCGCTGAGGGCAAGAAAGGGGTGGTGCTCAACGCCATTTTCGATGCCTGGACGCCGGCCCGTGCCTATCCCCATTATCATCACGGGGTTCGGTTCTTGACCGAAGTGGCCAGCGCCAATCTGGCGTCATCCGTCACCATCAAATGGCAGGATTTGCGCGGCCGATACGGATACGATCCGAAACGGGCAAGCTGGAACTATCCGGTGCCCTGGCGCGGCGGCACATGGAGTTTGACGGATATTGTGGAATACAACCGGGCTGCCGCCCTGGCGGTTCTGGATCACATGGCGCGCAACCGTGAGCACTGGTTGCGGAGTTTTCATGCGGTCGCCCGCAATGCCATTGCCCCCAAAACGAATCCGTATGCGTTTTTGATTCCGCCCGACCAGACCGATCCGCATGCCGTTCGTGAACTGGTGGAAATTTTGCAAACCGCCATGGTGGAAGTGCACGAGGCCAAAGGCAGTTTTACCGCCGACGGCGCCCGCTATCCGAAAGGCACGCTGGTAGTCAAATCGGCGCAGCCGTATGGTGCCTTCGCGCGCGCCATGCTGCAGCGGCAACATTACCCGGAAATCCGAAACGGTGGAAAATTACGCCGGCCTTACGATGTCACCGCCCATACCCTGCCGTTGTTTCTCGGGGTGGATGTGGTGAAAGTCAATCAGCCCTTCAAAGCCAGCCTGAAATTGCTTGACGCGCCGCCTCAGCCGCGTTCCCGGGTAAATAATCGCAACGCCGCTCAGTTTTTGCTGACGGCGAAAAGCAATCAGGCGTACAAGCTTGTGAATGCCTGTTTTGCAGAAGGCATGAAAATCGCGCGCCTGCGGAAACCGGTGAAACTGAATGGAGAAGAATGGGAAGCCGGCACGTTTGTCATTACGCCTGGAAATCGCAAAGAGAGACTGTTCGCGCTGGTAAAATCCATGCGCCTGGACCTGGTTGGCGTGAATTCCATTGCCGCGGAAAACCTCATCCATTACCGAAAACCGCGCCTGGGAGTGTATCAGAGCTACTGGCCGGTCATCGATGAGGGCTGGACCCGCTGGATTCTGGAGGAATATGGTTTTGACTATGTTTCTTTGCGGGATAAAGATATCCGCGCCGGTCATTTAAATCACCGGTTCGACGCGATTCTTTTACCGTCCCAGGATAAGAAACGTATCATCGAGGGACGCCCCCGCGGCACCTTGCCCGATGAATATACCGGAGGGCTCGGCGAGATCGGCGTGCGGCAATTGGAACTGTTTGTGAAAAACGGCGGAACGTTACTGGCCTTTGACCGCGCCACGGCTTTGCCCATCGATGAATTTTATTTACCGGTACAGAATACCGTCTCGCAGTTGAAACCGGACCAATTTTATTGTCCCGGCTCTGTGCTGCGGGTGTACATCGATAATCGGCATCCGCTGGGTTTCGGTATGCCGGAGCAAGGCGCGGTTTTGTTTGTAAACAGCCCGGTCTTTCAGGCCAGCGCAGGAGAAACCATCATCACTTATCCGATGGGAAATCCACTGTTGAGCGGCTGGCTCAACGGCGCGAAGCATCTTTTCAATAAGAAAGCAATGCTGGAAATGCCTTACGGCAATGGAAAGGTCATTTTATACGGCTTCCGTCCGCAATTTCGGGCACAGTTTCGCACCACTTACAAGCTGTTTTTTAATGGAATCCTGCAAGCGGCCGCAGAGTAAACGGCAGCGCCGGCAAAGCCGCCCGCATTCTCCCGGACTGAAATGAGCGCAAAGACCTCCTGTTGAAACCGCGGCAGGAGGTCCCGCAACTTTCGCATCGATGGACACAACATATTCCCGCCGTTTCACCCTGCGTTGCCGGCGACAGCAACGGATTCCATTCTGAAGTATCCATCCGGTGAAGCACAGGATAATTTTCAGAGCGTAAAGACAGCCCACCGGTCATCTTCCGCAAAGGCATTCTCACCAAGCGCTTCTTCGGGCGGAGGCCTCGAGGGCGTTTGAAGTATCCGTCCGGTGAAATACAGGTTGATTTTCGGGACGTGAAGCCATGTTTGCCTGTCGTCTAACGCGAGGCGTCCCCACTGAGCGCCCCACCCTCGACCGGTGGCCTCAGGCTAATTGGACCATTGGGGAAAGTGCCGTTTACCGCACGGATACTTTCTGACAAGCCGTCATGGCTGCGGAGCTTCGAGACCGATGATCAGAATGATTGCGTTTTGCTGGCTTCAACCGAACGATAATGAGACATCCGAAATAGACAAACCATGAAAACGGAAGCCGGTTTGCCGCAAGCGGCCTGTCCCGTCTCCATCCAAATTGATAACGCCACTTCATCCAAAAATACAAAAATTTTACGTTTTCGTACCGCAATATCTTGATTTTTTAGCCCTCATCATTGTATCTTTTGGAGCAACTTCTGAAATCGCCCGCAGCCTCGCCTACAGAAATTTCCACGGGGGGACGATGATCAATTGGATGAGCAGCAAGGATGATCAACGCAGGATGAAAGGACGGCCATGATTGGACGGCGCAAAACGGACATTTTCCTCTCCAAAAAAGAACGCGGTCAAACCTCGGATTACCTCCTCAATATCCGCGATTGGAAAGTGTGCCACATGGTGTCCAGTTACATCGAGGCGCTGGCTCAGTTCAAAGAGCATTTCAAAAAAGCCAATCCCCTCAGTGAATTTCCCTTCCGTGAATTGGAAAAAATTTGTAATACGCTATACCACCTCAAAGAAGAGCATCATCTGGTGTTTAAACGGGTGATCGGTCCGGAAAAGATCAAACAGGAAGACCGGCACAAGATCACGCCCGATGACAGTGAAGTCAAATTCATCGGGAACGTAGGGATGTTGTTCCACAAAATCCTGGTTGCACGGGAACTGAAATACATCCACCTGCATTACGATCCGCTTTCCGACGTCGGTTCCAGCGCCAAAGACGAGCTGATTCATTATTTGCATCAGCTCAACGACCTGTTTCAGGTGGGCAGTCAGGTGCTGCTGGAATTCATTGAAGCGCATTCGCAGAACGTCCTTTTGTTGTCTTATTTATACAGCAATTCAAAAACCATTAAATCCAGCCTCGGCCTTTCCGGCATCGAAATCCTTAAACGCATCACCGGGCAAAACAATCTTGAACCCATTTATTTTGTCATCAGCCGGTATTATTTCGAAAGCGGCTGGTACGATCGTTCGCAGAAACTGCTCAAACAGGTGATTCGGAAAAATCCCAAACACCGGGAAGCGCGTGCCCTTTTAGAAGAAGTGAAAGTGAAGAAAATCGCGCTGGAATCCAAGCGGGCATCCGGTGAAAATGGTGCCGGACGATAACGTGAATCCAGGGCTGGCCTTGATTCCAACCTGAACGATCTGAGGAGGAAGGGAGGTCCCGTTTATGCGACTCCGTTACGGTGCGCTGATGGTGCTGATAATGCTCACTCAGCTTGGCTGCGATCGGGGAGACCGGAAGTATTCCGCACTGTTTTCGGGGGAACTGTTTTATGAAGATTTAAGCTATCCTTTGGACCGTTATAATCTTGTTTGGCCGGAGTACGGCGACGGGGGTTTTGAGGCCGATACCCTGAAAACCATCGCCCGGGATGGAGCGTTTGTGATGAAGTATCATTTTGCAGATCATCTTGGCACCCATCTGGATGCTCCCAATTATCTGTTTGCAGGTGCTCCGGCGGTTCATCAAATTGATCTGAGTGCCTTTTTTGCCAATGCGGTGGTCATTGATATTTCCAATCATTGCAGCAAGAATCCCAATTACCTTTTGCAAAAACGTGATATTGAAATCTGGGAAGAAATTTACCGCCCCATCCCGGATCATTCCATCGTGTTTGTGCATACCGGGTGGGGGAGTTATTGGGGAAACGCCCGGAAATATTTTGGCTGGGATCGCAAAAAAAACATGCATTTCCCCGGCGTTTCGCCGGAGGCGGCGGATTTTCTGATCAATCAGCGGAACGTGGTGGGGATCGGCATCGATGTCGCTATGATCGAAGGCGGGCAAAGCTCGGATCCGGTGGTGCATCGTATG
The DNA here is from genome assembly GCA_015491485.1 of Candidatus Zhuqueibacterota bacterium. Lineage (GTDB taxonomy): Bacteria > Zhuqueibacterota > Zhuqueibacteria > Zhuqueibacterales > Geothermadaptataceae > Hydrothermovivens. The sequence goes on along the minus strand of WFVT01000266.1, from coordinate 2,290 downwards.
CTGCTGCAACGCGGGAAATTGCTGTTGGAAAATGTCGCCAATCTGGATCGTGTGCCCGCCCGTAACGCCCGGGTGATCATGGCTCCACTGAAAGTCTCCGGTGGCTCCGGCAGTCCGGTGCGTATTTTTGCGGTCTTGCCTTAGAAGCGCCGCGAAAGCCAAGCAGGCGGATTCAAGTATTCGTCCTCCGGCGCTTTTGACTGAACACGGAAAAAATCTCAGGTAAAAATACCAATTCAAACTTCGGGAGGGGAGCCATGCCTCTGGTCAAACAGTTCTCCGTGTTCGTACAAAACAAAATCGGGACCTTGCATCAGCTTACCAAATTGCTCGCCAAACATAATATCAATATCCGGGCGTTTTCCATCGCGGATGAAATGGAATGGGGCGTGGTGCGTCTGATCGTTGATGACGAGGCGCGTGTACGAGAAGTGTTGAAAAATGAAGGCATTATGTTTGGCGAAAATACCGTCATCCTGCATCAGCTTCCCAATCGGCCCGGCGCCCTTGCCGAAGCGGCAAAAGCGCTGGCCAAAAATAAAATCAGTGTTGTGGCGGCGTATGCAACTGGGGAAGGCGAAGAAACCGCCGTTGTCCTTTCTACCAGCGATAATCGCAAAGCCCTGCGGCTACTGAAAATGGTGCAGCCATAATTTATCGCCTGAAGAAGAGTGCAGGCTCCGGGGCCTTGGAGGGGAATGTGCGGGGAAAGGGCTGAATTGCCATAAAAATTCGGGAGTTTTCGCGGAATATGTTGTCTTTTTGAAACGAAAGTGTTTGGTGATTGCCCAACTTCCTTAACATTCGGAGATTTATGAGATATCATTCAGTGGCGCGGCGATATCCAGACCGACTCCTGCCTTGGTTATCCGATGTCTTCCGAATCAAGCAATTCCATTCTTCTTTTATAAATTTCAAACTTACCACACGGTCAAAATTTGATTTCCCCTTGAGATGGTTGGTGTTTCTGCTGTGAAAAACAAGAGAGCGTGCAGTGCATTTCAACGAAGGAGGATCATGCCCTGCTATGAAGCCGAGATCGAACCGAAACGGACTGAAAGCGAAATATCTGGGGACTCTGGGAACGGCGCCACAAATTTTCACAATTACGCTGGATTTATTGTTGGAAAGGGGGATTCCAGTGACAGAGGCGGTCTTGATTCATACCGAGAACACGGATTCTCTGAAAGCGGTTCAAGAGGTTCGGCAAGAATTTGACAGGGGGGAGTATCCGCGTGTGAGCTTAAAAACCGTATCGGTGACCCGCGGTCAGGAGGTGTTCGAGGATGTTGATGACGAACGCTCTTTTCGTTGCCTTTTGCAAATTTTTTTCGAAGAAATTCAGGAAGCGCATGCGCAGGGTCAGATTGTTCACATCGGCATTGCCGGCGGCCGCAAGGTGATGGCGATTGCTGCGATGGTCATTGCGCAACTTTTGTTTCATGAGGAAGACGGGTTATGGCATTTGTTCTCCGACTTTTACGATCGGGATGATCAGCGCTTGCATGCCGTGCCGGAGCAAAACTCCCGGCTGATGCGGGTTCCGGTTTTGCGCTATGGCAACGCGTCGCAGATTCTGGCTGCGTTTCCGCAATTGGGGGATGTGGAATCGATTCTACGTTTGCAGGAGCAGTGGTTGGCCGGGGAAAAAATGCGTCGTCGCCGCGAATTTGTTCAGCACTGGTTGACGCCGGCGGAGCGTGAAGTGGTAAAATGGGTGTGTTGCGGTCTGGACAACGCCACCATTGCGCGGAAATTGCACAAGAGCGAGCGCACGGTAGCCAATCAATTGAGTCGCGTTTATATGAAATTGCAGGATTTGCTTCAAATGCCGGAATTTGACGGCCCGTCGATTTCGGACCGCAGCGCGCTCATCGCCGCACTGGCACCCTACTTTGCCCTAAACGCCCTGGCGGATGGGAATTGATACTCAAAAATAATGAGTGAACACACTCATGCAAAAATCGATTTACCGTTTTATATTTAAGACCGAAATCGAACCCATTCCCCCCGCCCCGCAAGGGGGACGGGGTTGGGGGGAGTTGCCATTTTCTGGCAATTCGATAGCTAACAATTATTTAATAGCCTACCTGAGAAAAAGGTATATAAGATGAGTGAATTTGATCTGGTCTTGCTTGTAGGCACAAACCCTTTGCCCAATTTCGTCGTTGCAAAATATTTTCTATTGAATGGGATTAATGGATATTCCCTAAAACGCATCTGGTTAGTGCATACCTCACAGACTCAAAAGCAAGAAGAATATCTGTCAAAGGTATTTATGAAGGAAGAT
>WFVT01000265.1 GCA_015491485.1 Candidatus Zhuqueibacterota bacterium | reverse complement strand
GCTGGATAAAAACGGGAAGGCGCTTCGGGATTAAAAAGGCCAATATAAGAATACGATTTTTGAATGGCTGCGAGTGATTTCCATCCGAATTGTGCTTCATGATCTCAATCAGGCCTCGGCCCAATCGAGATCGCCGGGGGGAAAATTATTGTCTATTGACCAACCGCAAGCCAGCGGTAACCACGATCGCGCAACGACATGGAAAGAGCTTATTCCCGATGGAATTGACAGCGGGCAACTGCAATTTCAAGAATTGAAAGAGGAAATCGACTATTGCCTGAAAAAGTGTACTGCCGGCTCGCGAAGCCCCGAACGTGACCGGCTGATTTTTCAGCTTTACATTTTTGAAGGCCTGGATATCCCGACGATCAGCCGTTTTCCGGGTATCAATTTGACGGAAAAACGAGTTGCGAATTTAATCAGCGAATTAAAGGAAAAAATTCGCCACTGCTTACAATCTCGCGGAATCCGCCCATAATTCCGGGAAAAACGGCTGCAAATTTCCTCTTTAAATATACGCAGGAAAAAGAAACCCTCTCTGGCACTCTCAACAGCCGGAGGAATGTTTTTCGTGTTTCGCGCCCTGCGCTCAAAAAATGGTTGATGAACAGACAGAAAGTAATCATGATCAGGTAGAACTCATGAGTCGCAATGATGATCCCATGATGGGTGCAAATGCTCCTGAAGAGTCCAATCATATTCATGAAGAGCTTTTTCTGCGATTTTTTCACCGCGAGCTCGATGAAGCGGATAACGCACGCGTCCTCAAACATTTAAACCAATGCGATTTTTGCCGGAATACAGCCGCACTATATTTCGAGCAAATTCAGGCTGAGGAAAATATCGATGACATTCTAAAAGAATTCGAACACCATCCGGCGCTGCAGTCCAACCGGTTTTTCAATCGACTGTTTGCCGAAAGATCGCAGGCGAGGCGCCAAACCGTACAAAGTCGGCTTGTTGCCCTGGTCCGCTGGCTTGTTTCGCCCGGAGCCGGATTGCGCTGGGCGGGAGCGCTGGCAGTGCTATTGATTGTGATCATAAACTGGGGAGAGCCGGTCTATAAACAGTGGAAAAGCCGCATTCTCGTTCATCAAGCTTTTCAGGACCTGGCGGAGCGGCTGGCGATCAGCGACAGGAATGCGTTGCGCCCGGCCGGAGGCTTTGTTTATAGCGAATTTGGAATCACCCGCGATGCCACTTCGGAAACGGAGCCCCTCTGGCTGACGCACGTCAAAAGCGCCCTCGAACTGAACCCTCAAAACGCGGAGGCATACCAGCTTCTGGGGACCTATTATCTCTATTTCAAAAATGATCTCGATCGTGCTGAAAACTATTACACCCGTGCCCTGGAGATCGATTCGACCCTGGCGTCGGTTTACAATGATATGGGCGTTTTAACCTGGAAGCGATTGCAATGCAAGAGTGCCATTCGGTTTTTCAAGAAGGCGCTGGAGCTGCAGCCCGATCTTCTGGAGGCGCAATACAATTTGGCGATGATGTATCAGCGTTATCCAGAATTCCGAAAGGAGGCGATTGCCGCCTGGAAAGCTTATTTGCGGCTGGATCCGGATTCCGATTGGAGCAAGATTGCGCGTTTGCATCTGGAACGGCTGAAACAGCCGTGATAAAAAATGTGTCCCCGCTGCCGACTGCTCCTGTGCATCATCCCGGATGTCGGCGGCAACACGGCTGTTGGTATGCAAGCATTCGCCGGAACCCAAATTCAAGACTTCTTCATCGCTCTTTTCTTTGTAACGAACAACCCGGGATGAATCCGAGCAGCCAATTGAAAGGATGTTGCCCTCCTTATTCCTGGTGATCCAAAGATGAAAACAGGAGATTTTTCCTTGCTCATCCGTAAAGGTTTTTACCCCTTTATTTTCCGGCCGACCGTATCCGGGCTGGCGGTTGCCTTTCTCAACATTCTTGTGACCCTGCTTGTCAGCCTGATGGCGTGGGCTGCCGCCGCAACCCATCCGTTGATCGGGCTTTATCAAGGAATATATCCCGGTTACGGGCTTCATCTCCCCGGCATACTGTTGGGACTGATCTGGAGTGGCATTTACGGCTTCGTGTTCGGCTTTCTGGTAGCGTGGATTTACGGTTTGCAGGTCAGGCGGCGCCTGCAGGCTTCAGCATTGCCTGTTTTTCATATAGATTCTTCCCAAAAAATTCACATATTGCAGGCCGGCAAGGGAGCCCGGCCGTTTACCCTGGTTTTTGTCGCCAATCCAGTCATCGCGCATCCCCGGCTAAACCGTTATGAGCCGGATCCAATATTAAAGGATAGCCGGCTGTTTTTCCGAACCGTGATCCGGGTGTTGCGAAGTCTGGCCAATAATCCTCTATGGCGGCAACCGGCCATTGCGAACCGCATGCGCCTGATTGCGATCTTTGATCCCTCCCGGAACGCGCTTCAGGATGCCTACGCCCTCTGCGAATCCATTTCCGAGTTCGATCATATTCTCGCCCCGCGGCCGGAAACTTCCATAATTTTGGACTATGTGACTCAAACCGCCGATGCCGACCGTCGTATCGAATATGCCGATGTCATTTTTGTTGTCTCCGCTTCCGAGACCTTGACCCGATCTTCCGCGCGATTCAGTGTGGACGCTGCGGAAGGCCGGCCTTTTAAGTTCAGTTTCGAGGCGGCGGATGGACCGCTGACACAGAAAATGCATGCTTTTGAGGCGGCCGTGCCCGGGGTGGTGGCGTTATCGGCATGGGATGACCGGCTTAAAACCCCATTGCATGAGTTGGCCCATGCGCTGTCCTCGCTGGAAAACGGCGCCATCGTTGATGAATATCTGGATCGGTATGCGGATAATACCGAGCATCAATTGCAATTCGTCATCAACCGGAAACATCGCCTGCACAGCACCGATGCGATCCCCGATGTTTTTGCCACTTATCAGGGGCCGGATTCTGAAGCGGTCCTGTATTATTCCGACCGTCATCGCAGCGATAAGCCGGAAGGTTGGACTTCGTATGTGCCTGAAAAGGCGACGGTCGGCTCGTCCTGCATCATGGATATCGCTTATTTTGATTATCATTACGATCCGTTGATTTTCGATTTTCTCTATGATCGCCTGATGGTGAAGATGAATCGTCCCGGTCATTAAATCCGGCGGAACAATCCATGTCTCCCATGCATCCCTATTTGCGTCAGGCATTGCTCCGTGATCCGGAGCATCGTCGCCGCGGATTGACAGCGCAGATTTTACTGGAATACGAGCGTTTGCTGGCGCAATTATTTTATGCGACTTACTATGATAAAGAGCAAAGCGGATCACGGACTTCACCTCCTCCGGAATTGGTTCGTGAAATAGAAAAATTCCGGCAGCAGTGGCTTCCCAATTTCGAGATGATTCATGCACAGTGGGTACAGCGCCAGAAACGCGCCATGCAATTTAAGCTCCTTTCTTTCGCTTCTCCACGGCAAATAATAAAAACGGTGTGGAATTTACTCCGCGCTGTATTCACGGAACGGCAGGGAAAAACGACGGGGAAATCGGCGAGGCGATGAAGCGCAAAATTTCCGTCCTGTTGGGATTGTTCGGACTGTCGGCAATCGCCCTTTTTGGGTATTACCGGTGGCAAAATCGGCTGCCGGTGGCGCAGCCGGAGGATATTGCTGCGTTTATTGAAAAGGATCGATTGGCGGAGGGGGATCAGCTTATCCTGGATTCCTTGCGAGTCTTCCTGCAAGAGGAAAAGGCGGATGCGGCAGAAGCGTTATTTGCCCGGCATCATTTTCGCTTCCGCCGTATTTTTCATTATCTCATGCGAAGAACGCTTTATGCCACTTACACCGGGGACGAAGTTTCGGAAACAACGGCATGGCGTCCAATTGCGAACTGGCTGGCGACCCAATTTGCCGGGCAATTTCAGGAACCGATGTATTTTACAGAGCTGGCATTTTATGACCGGTTAACCCCTTCCGAACAAGTTTACAAACTGTCGCTGGAAATATTTTAT
>WFVT01000264.1 GCA_015491485.1 Candidatus Zhuqueibacterota bacterium | reverse complement strand
TCCTATAGCTGGTCCTGGCCGTGGAATTGGTCTGGGCAATGCGTGCAATCCCGCCGGGAACCGAAACCGTGATGGGCATCGGCTGAACGCCGTCTTCCACCGGAGCTTGCAAAACGAGTTTGGTTTTCTGGAAACCTGTATGCTTTCAGGCCCGGGTGCCTGGCTGAGCATGGGAAGCTGCCTTAGCGCCGTTCAGAAGTCATGGTCTCCTGAAGCGGGCGTTCAGGCGAATAAAAATCGATCTCGATGCGACGATTGAGCTTCCGGCCCAGCGGCGAATTGTTGTCGCCGAGAATAATGATACGGCCTGACGCATGCTGGATGAACAGCGGTACATTCTCCCCACGGCCGATCGGTGGATCCAGGCGTTGCAGGATTCGGTCATAACTTTCCGGATAGTTTTCTTTCACATAGTCGAGGAAGCGGTTTTGAAACCGTTCAGCGCGTCGTTCAGAGAGCCGCTGGTTGACCCATCGGGGGCCGATAGCACAGGCATGACCGACAAAACGCATGCGCATGTTTTCATCTTCCAGCATGCGGGTGACGTGGGCAAACAGTTTGTCCCAATAAAACGCATAAAGCGGATCGGTCTGCGCGAACTTGAGCGGCCAGGCGTATTTCTCGTCCCGCAGAACGGCATCGGAAAGCAAATAAATGGATTTGGGTTTGATGCGAAAACGCCGGCCCAGTGAATCGGTTACCGCAAGCCAGGATTGAATGCTTTGATTCTGCCATTCGCTTTCATTTTTAAGCGGATACCGCCAGCCCGCCATGCCAAAAATTTGGCCGCCGGTATCAAAAAGCTGCAAATCGATACTGTCTTTTTGGCCGCCGAATTCCAGATAAATCTGCCTGTCTGTGAGCGGAACGGGACTGGTCAGTTCAACAATGAGGGTGATGGGAACCGACAGCGCTTCGATATCGGTGAACCGCATGGGCTGGAAAAGTTTTACCTCATGATCCGGACGCGCGACAATTTCGGCATAGCGGCGTTCCTGAAACAGCCAGATCGCATCCTGACGGTTACGCGGCACCGATCGCGGTTGCAGAGCCTGACCGGGCAAAATATCGATCTGATCGGATTGGACGCCCATGGCCAGAAGAGAATCGCGAACGGCCCGGGAACGGCGGTCGGCCAGACTCAGGTCGGTTTCGCCGGAGTTGGGATCGATAAAGCCCCGGATGTACACACGGGTTTCGGGAAACTGTTTGAGGCGTTGAGCAAGAATGGTCAGGGGAGCCGGGAGCAAACCGTTGCGTAGATATTCATTTTTTACAAACGCGCTGGAGCTGTCGAAAGACACTTCGGCGATGAAAGGTAAATCATACGTCACATGGGAAAAAATCACTGCTGTGGCGGTGTCTGTTGCCGTGAGCGTGCCCTTGGGAATGGTGAACAGATCTGCGACAAGGCGATTGTTGCTTTCGTCAGGTTCGGTGAATTCGTTGTCCGCATCGATGAATGCCGAGAAACGGTGTTTGCCGGGATGCCCGGTGTACCAGTCGAACGAGAGTCTCAGTGTATCGCCCGGAGCGATTTGTGGGATACGGATGCGTGTTTCCCAGGTTGCATTGCCGTTGGTATTATTGGAAACATCACCCCGGTGAGCCAGATCGTATTCCGTGGAATCGAAAAGCACAAAGCTGACGTTTTTGAGCACACGCCTGCCACTGACGACGCTCTCGACAATAATTTTACCCTGATAATCGTCACTGGTTATCCACGGGTGGGGTTCATGTTCGATGCGGGTAATTTGCAAATCGGACTGTACGATCGCAAAATGCGCCAACGGCCGACCGTCCCGCCGGCCCGGAGTCACGTGACCGTCGCGATCCACCGCCAGCGCCGTCCATACATAGTCCCCATCGTTCAGATGCGGCAGTGCGGCCCAGGTTTCCTGCAGCCGCTGCTGATAGACCAGGGATGCCGCCGAAAGCACACTATCGAGCCGTCCGGGCGTTTGCGTAACTGTGGTCACAATATGCTGCAATCGCGACTCCAGTGTATCCACCAGCAGCCAGTAATGCACACGATCGAACGGATCGGGATCGGTGGCGGCTTCCCACTGGAACACAACCGATGGAGTTTCAAACAGGGCGTTTTCCGCCGGCTCCAGCAGTCGGAAAGATTCCGGCCCGATGGGAAAGTGATTGACCGTGCCGCGGTACGTGCCGGAAAACACCGCTTCGCCGGGCACCGCCGCCAGATCCAGCCGCATAGCGCTGTTGCGCCCGGGAACGCCGGAAAGCAGCCGGGATCGGAGATCGTCCAGGCGGAAGCTGACGCCGAAGCTGAATGGATTGAGCAGATGCGCGGGATCACGGTTGAGCACGGTACCGCTCCGCACCAACAACCAATCGTCCCAAATGAGTTCCGCCCCAACCGACCAGAGCCATTTTTCATCCCGTATTTTATAGGCATCGGTGCCGAGTCGCACCTGCCAGCCGCGGTGCCGGCCGAGCAGCATCTGGATCCCGGCACGGAGTCCCCGTGGCAGGGGCGTGCCTCTTTCGAGAAAGGTCAGCGGCCGCCCCATTTGAGTCACAGCCACTCCCGCGGTAATTTGTGACAGCGGCAGCAGCCGAGCGAACGACGCCGGCATGGCGAACACCGGCGAGCGGTAAAATAAACCGGCGTCGAACACCCAGGTGGAAGCCCGGTAGCGATCAAGCTCGCTGCGGAAATATTTGGCATTGGCGCCAAGCGCCAGATAGGGCGATAGAAAGGTGAGCCGCTGTCCGAGGCCGGCAATGAGCAGGATATCGCTGGCGGTGGCGGTTCCTGCAGAAGGATCAGCGCTATTGAATTCCGGCATGCCCTGATACAGGACGCCCACAGCCACCCGCGTATCCTGACTCCAGGGGGTACGCAGGCGCCGGCCGTACAACAATGAGGCGCGATAGACATCGGCGATCCAGCGCGAGTAGTTGGCGGTCCATTGCCACTCCCGCAGATACGCCGCCGCGGCCGGATTGGCCAGAAGCGCATTCAGATCATCATTGAGGCCGGTGTAGATGCCGCCCATGCCCTGCACGCGCGCGCCCGGCAAAATTTTCAAAAAGCTGGCGCCGGAACGTACCTGTGCCTGAGCGGACGGCAGCATACCCAATAGCAGCAGACCGCATAACCACAGGCGAAGTTTTGCTTTGAGCCATCTCATCGCACAATGATGACCTTTTTCCAGGATTCAAATTCGCCGGAGCGGAGCAGGACGATGTACACACCGCTGCCCACTTCCTGACCGGTTTCGGTTCGGCCGTCCCAGAAATAGGTGTTCCAGTCCGGCTCGAATACGCCTTCAGCAATACGCGTGATGTGCTGACCGCTCAGGTCGTAAAGATCGAGGCGCGCCGTACGCCGTGAACTGAGTTTGAAGCGCAGAGCCATGCGATCCTCGCGCGTTGGATTGAACACATTGCGATCCAGAGTAAAAGCGTTGGCGCTGCGGATGCGCACACCGGCCCGGGCGCTGTTGCGAAAGCCCAGTTCATCCTGGATGCGCAATTCGAATACAATCTGTTCTTCTTTCGCCTCGGTGGTCAGCCGGGTATCGCGAAACAGCGGTTCGACCTGATACCAGGTTTGCGGCACCGGGCGCGTGGTTTCGAAAAATGCATCGGCGTAGGTGCTGTCGATCTCGCCGTTGGCGTAATACACCCAGAGATCCCATTCCACCACCGGTTCCGGCACCTGCACGCGCAGCACGACGCTATCACCGACACTGACCACCGGCGGCTCCGCTTCGATCCCCGGCGGCGGCAATGTGTGTTGCACCGCCACGATGATGGAGTCGCGGGCGGCATTATTGGTCAGTAAATTGTCGGGTTCATTCTCGGCCGATACCTGTGCCCGGTGTTCGAAAACGTGCACGCCCAGAGGCAGCTCATCCGGGAGGCGAAAGCGCACCTGCAGAACGACGGCATCATCCGGCAGCAGCGGCGGCAAGTTCCAAATAGCCGAGTCAGGGGCTGTTGCCATGGGAGAGGGCTCTGCGGCTAACAGCTCCAGGCCCTCCGACCAGCGGAGCGCCAGTTGGATATCGAGCGCGGGACTCTGTCCGATATTTTGCACATAAAGTTCAGCGTTATATTCGCCGCCGGGGCGGCCCAGCCAGAGGGTGTCTCCGCGCACCACCGTGAAGGAGTCCGATTGCAGCCACAGAGTAAGGGACAAATCGGGCCAGTATATCGGCGCGGAGAGCGGCACAACCGCCGTGCTATCGCGGTTGTTGTCCGGTAACGTATCCTGGGATGATTCAATCCAGCCAAAAAGCGTCATCGGATGAGGCGGTGGATCGCTGTTGGGCGGCAGCATGGCGCGCAGCGGCACGTTCAATACGGAATCGGCGGCCAGATTCGGCAGCGTCCACCGGTAGATGGAGCGGGATGGGTCCGTGCTCACCAGCGCTTCTGATGCATGCAGCAGGCGCAGCGGAGCCGGCATGGCCAGGAACAGGGAAACCGTGTCGGCGGAACCGGGCCCGAAGTTGTGTACCTGCAAATGGACATTGAACGCCTCGCCCGGATGCACCGCCGGAGTGGGACGGTTGTTGAATAATACGGTGCTGTCGCTTGCTGCCTCGAGCGTCACGGCAAGGTCGAGGGCATGTCGCGGTACCGCCGGGGGCGGCAGAACCAGCAGAGCCAGGGTGCTGGTATCGTTGACCGCATTTGTATCGAACCGGCTTTGCAGCCTCACCCGAAAATACAGCAGCAGGGAGTCGGATTGGATTGGCGGTACATCGAAATTCAAGCGAAACCGGAGACTGTCTCCGGCAGCCGGGGAAGGAACGTCGGCCTGGAGCTGTCCTTCGCGCTGTATAAACGGCTCCGGTAGCGATGCAAACGTCACCCCGGCCGGGATATCGATCTCGGTATGCACGTCACACCCCGCATCTCCCGAAAGGTGACGAATGACCACGTCCACGAAGTGGTTTTCGCGCGCCCGGATGGCCGGCACCGGCTCATGCTGATAAAAAACGATCGTATCCGCCGCGGTGGACAGCGTTGCAGCAAGATCATAAGCCGGAGCTTCCAAAACAGCGCTGATGCTCGCGCGATTGTTTTCCGTTTGCCGGTCGTTTGCCGCATGGATCGTGGCCGTGGTTGTAAACGTTACCGGGGCATTTTCCGGGCATGTGGGTAATACAGCAGAGAGGCGGATGCTCAGCGAATCGTTTGCAGCCAAGTCCGGTAGATGCCACAGCATGGAGTCGGGTAGCACGGCGTCCGGCCTCCGCGACCATTGCCAATCTCGAAGCCAGGGGGGGAAAGCCGCTTTCAAAATGATGCTGCGCGCACTGTCCGGGCCGGTGTTGATCACATCGATACGGTAGTCGATTCTCTCGCCTGCCGGCACCCGTGGCAGGTCCGTGGGGGGAGGAGCCGCAGAGAGGAGGTGCAGCCGCACCTGCACCTCTGCGTATTGTTGATCCGGTACCGTGCCGGAATCTCCGGCCGCCTGCGCCAGGAGCTGCAGCGCCGCCCGGTTGTTCTGCAGATTCCTGTCGCCGGGCACAAACAGCCGCGCCAGGTGATCGATGCTTATAACATCGGAGGGCAGCGAATCCGCCACTTGAAAATGGATAGCCAGGGTCAGCGAATCGTAGGGCCCGAGGGAAAACGGAGGCCACCGCAACCGTCCAGAAGAATCGGATGGTACAATTCCCGAACCCGCTGTTTCCAGAGCGCGGACCGTGGCCGGATACTGCAATTCCAGCATCGATTGCCGGAGGCTATCGCGCTGAAGGTTGGTGACTTTTAAATAAAGGAAATAATCTTCGCCGGCAAAAACCACTCCGATCGAGTCCCCATTGTTCCACTGCTTGCGAGGCGGCTCGGCACGGAGCGTCACGGCGCCATCGATGGTTGGCTCGAAGACCAGCGCGAGGCTTTGCAAAAACACGCTTTCCGGCATCTTGACCGGTGTACGCCAGAACTGCGGAAATGAATCGGCGATCGTGACGTAATGATGCGCGATGAGCATATTCTGTCCGCGGGGCAAATAAAAGCGGCCGGCGTCCCGCATCAGCGTGCGGGGTGGGCCGGGGAGGTCTGCCACGACTTTGTAGGGCCCGGCATTGGGATCGGTGGGGCGTTCGATCTGCCCATCCGGACGGATGACGGTCAGGAAGTAACTTTCGTTTTGCTGTTCATCGCCGCTATTGTACCAGGTTTTCACCCAGATGCGGTAGTGCCCTGCCGATTCAATATCAACAACGGCAAGGGTATCTGAAAGGCGGCCGAGGGTGGAATCGGCCAGCAGCAATGCTTGAATATCGGAAATGATGATGGAATCCGCACCGGCAATTTCAGACGAGAACACGGATGTGGAAGCCGGCGTCATACCGGGGCCGATCCCTGCAGAGGCTGAAAGGGCTGAAGCATTTCCGAGAATTGCGGTGATCAGCGGCCAGCAGATCACAAATCCGAAAAGGCTCCAGAGGCTTCGCCGTTTTCTGGAAATACATTCAGGCCGGCGCGCTGCTTTTTGCACCATTAGCATATACACGTCCTTGTTCATCTGCCCCCTGGGTTGGATTGCCACGCAGGTTCACCGGAATGGCGATGATCCCACTCCAGGATGCCAGTGCAAAAGGCCACGGAAGTTAGACATTGTTGCTATTGGATCAGTCGATTGGGTGAGGTCGTCCCATGAAGTACGTCAGGCAAATAACCATTCCTCCGTGAACGCCGAATCATACCGGGGCGATGGATTCCCTGTTACCCTGTCAAGAAGGAAGCTTGCCCGGTCCGACGGATTCGGCCGCCCAACGCTTGCTGCGAAACGGCATGGAGGTTTAAAACAACATAACGTGATATCCTGAGTGTGATTATCGCCTTCCGTGGCAATCGCTGTTCCAAAAGTTTAGTGGATTTCCCACAAAAAAGCAAGCATTTTCTTGTTTTTAAAGAAAGTATCGTTTTGTATGAATTTTCGGTAAGCGCGGCTGAGCATTGAAAATGATACTTAATTTTAACAGAATCAATAGAACAGCCTCTGGCGGGATTTACCGGATCAGCAGGATTTTTAAATTTGAAAATAGGATTTTGAAATCATTCGAGTAAAGTTTATTCATTTAAATTCGCGTTGATCTGTTTCATATCTACTCTATTCCGCGAAGACCTTTGCGAGCTTTGCGTCTTTGCGAGAGAACAACAAAAACGAACACGGATGACATGGATAGTTACGGATAAAAGCTGCAGGAACAACCATCTTGAGAGAGGCTGCTGCCTTGTGCTACAATTCAATTCATGGGTTTCAGTTTCTTTTCGCCACCGTCACAAGCTGGAAGCTTGTGCTACAATGCATCCGTGTTTCATCCGCGTGTATCCGTGGCTGAAAAAGCATCCCCTCGCAGAATTGGGAATAATGGCATTTCTGGCGCGCTGTATCATAAACCAACGAAAACGCTCTGCGTGCTCTGCGCCTCTGCGAGAGATAAAACGTTCCGCATATCCGGCCTATTGGCAATGGAACACGGATAAACGGCGGATTCGCACGGATTGACACGGATTTGTGTTGTTTGGAAACAGAGGTCGTTTCGGTTCGCTTAAATCTACGTGAGATCGGTGTTTATCCTGTCAAAAAGGCCGTTTTTGACGGGATTTACCGGATC
>WFVT01000263.1 GCA_015491485.1 Candidatus Zhuqueibacterota bacterium | reverse complement strand
TTGCTCATAGAGAAGTTCAAAAAGGGAGAGATGATTGCGGTGCTGTCGGATTTGACCTTTCTCGAACTGCAGGAAGCCCCACCAGCCGTGTAAGAAATTATTGACGAGATTCCCGAGGATAATATTGAATTCGTGGAGTTAAATGAAGAATCTGCCGAACTTGCCAGAAAATATATTGAGAACGGCGTTATTGGACAGGGAAAATTGGTCGATGCCGAACATATTGCTATTGCTACCGTTAATCGAGTGGATGTGCTTGTCAGCTGGAATTTTAAGCACATTGTCAATTTGCAAAAGATTCACGGGTACAATTCAGTGAATCTCAGAAACGGTTATCCATTGTTAGAGATTCGCAGTCCGCGAGAGGTGGTTTCCTATGAAGATTAAAAAGAGAAAAAAAATCGATGCCGTAAAAATGATGCGCGATATTCGAGACAAATTCAGTGAACAGTTTTTAAAAATGACCTACGAAGAACAGAAGCAATTCATATTAGACCGGATAAACGTTAGAAAGAAAAAAGGGATGTTCAGATTGAATCGTGATTTTGCAAGTTCTTTTTTCACTGAGAGCTCTGCGTCTCTGCGAGAACATTTTAATCATAAAACCTTCTCACGCAAAGACGCCAAGGCGCAAAGGAACAAACGGGTAAGTTTTTGTTGCAAACGCAGTTTCGTCCGATGAAATTCGATTCTTGAAATGCTCGGCATAAAACGATGCGTTCACTACACCTTTGCGTAATGAATCGTTCCGGTCATGACAAGGTTAGATCGAAAAGTGAATTTTTTAGAAGAGATAATGCTGTTCTTCGAACCGTTCCGTAAGAAAAATCATCATCATTATCATTCTTAAAGTGCTTTTTGTCTCTGCGAGCTCTGCGTCTCTGCGAGAAAATTTTAATCAACAACCATGTCACGCAAAGACGCCAAGGCGCGAAGAAGCAAACCGATGAATTTTGTTTAAAATTCAGTTGCTGCCTGATGAAAAAGGATACTTAAGAGGTTAAATAATAAAACGTTGCGTTCTTTGCGCCTTTGCGTGATAAAAACATTGATACTTTATGGAGGCTCCATGAAACTCTACGACCTGTCACAACCGTTGAACCAGGACGCGCCGTTCTGGCCGTATTATCCGCCGTTCGAGGTGAAATACATCAAACGCAAGGCCGAGCACGGGGTGAATGCTCAGTACATCATGACGTCTAACCACATGGGCACGCACCTGGATGCGCCGCGGCACTTCGTCACCGGCGGGATGACCATCGACGAGATTCCGCTGGAGTGGCTGTACGGTCCTGGCGTCATCGTCGATCTGCGGGATGAAATGGATGAGCTGGCGGCCTACACCCCGGAGATGATCGAGAAGCGGGTGGAGGTGCGCAAGGGCGATATTCTCATCTTGCACACCGGCTGGCACCGGTACGCCCAGTTCGGCGAATCGCCGGATGAGGAGAAGTACATCCACTTCCATCCCGGCGCGCATCCGGACATGGTGCCGTGGTTGCTGGAGAAGGAGATTAAAATCTGGGGCGTGGACTGTATCTCCACCGACCATCCCATGAACCTGCCCATCGGTCGGTTCCTGGGCAAGGGCATGCACGGCCATTGCGATCGCGTGCGCGCCAAAGCTGAAGCCAAATTCGGCAAGGACGGCGTCGCCAAACTGTTCCCGGATGAAGATTACCAGCTCACCCACAACGCCTTGTTCCCACACAACTGCATGCACATCGAAAATCTCGGCGGGGACATCGCCGCGCCGGAGCTGCAGAACCGCCGGCTGACCATCGGCTGCTTTCCGTGGAAATTCAAAGGCGGCGAGGCGGCCTTCGCGCGTGTGGTGGCGTTTGTGGAGGAGTGAGAGAAATTGAAAAAACCACAAAGTCACCAAGAGCACAAAGATAAACGGTAATCTACTTTTGGGCTGTCATGGCGAGCCTGCCAACGGCAGGTGAAGCCATCTCCAGACGGTTTATCGAATGGAACGCGGATGAAACGGATCACGCGGATTGCCGCGGATTTCTTAGAAACTTTCTCTGCGAGCTCTGCGTGACCGGCGGTTTTCAAATATCGTACCGCGGAAGGAGTAAATCATCGCCACAAAGGCATAGAAAGCACAACCAAGGTAATACATGGTGAACCTCCTGAGTTTAGGTGAATGGAATATTTTAGTTTTTCACCTTCTCAACACTCGGGAGGTTCACAACATTTTTACCACTTCACAAAGGGGAAGCTATGGCAAGCCTTTCCGTCATGGCGAACCGGCAAAAGAGTCCTGCGCCATTTTGAACAAACCATTTCATCATCATCCTGCGGTTGATTGCTAAAAATGATCGGCACGAAAGGAAGATTCATACCCTTTGTGTCCTTTGTTGCTTTGTGGTGAAATGAATATTTCTTCACTCTCCGTGGCTTCAGAATAAGGATCGATACCCATGGCTAAATCGGAGATTGCTTTGCTCTCCGCCGCTGAATTGAAACGCCGGCTGGAGCGCCGCGAGCTGTCGCCGGTGGAGGTGGTGGAGGCGTGTCTGCAGCAGGTCGAAAGGTTCAATCCCCGGCTCAATGCCATCGTCACCCTGAACGAGCGGGCGCTGGAGGAGGCGCGCGAGCTCGAAAAGCGCGGCCCCGGCGCCGACCGTCCCCTCTATGGCCTGCCGGTGGGCATTAAAGACGTCACTGAAGTGGCGGGCCTGCGCACTACCTATGGCTCGCCCCTGTATGCCGATCATGTGCCACAAGAAGACGCCTGGGTGGTGCAACGGCTGCGCGAGGCGGGTGCGATCATCCTCGGCAAAACCAACACCCCGGAGTTTGCCGCCGGCGGCCACACGTTCAATGAGGTGTTTGGCCCCACGCGCAATCCGTGGAATCCGGATTTGAGTCCCGGCGGCTCCACGGGCGGCGGCGCGGCGGCGCTGGCCACCGGCATGATCGCCCTGGCGCAGGGCACCGACCTCGGCGGCTCGCTACGCATTCCGGCGTCGTTTTGCGGCATCGTCGGCCTGCGGCCCTCGCCCGGACTGGTCGCCACCTATCCGTCGGACTACCTGTGGGACGTACTGCAGGTGAGCGGTCCCATGGCGCGCACGGCGGAGGACGTGGCGCTCATGCTGCAGGCCATCAGCGGGCCGTGTCCACGCGTGCCGGTCAGCCATCCGCCGCAGGCGCGCGATTTTGTAGCCGCGGTCCGGAAGCCCCTGCCCGAGGGCACACGCATCGCTTATTGCCGGGACATCGCCGGTATTGGGGTGGATGCCTCCATTGAGAGCGTGTGCCGTGCGGCAGCGTTCGATCTGCAGCAGGCCGGCGCTACGGTGGAAGAAATCGATTTCGATTTGTCGTTCGCCCGCGAGCCGTTTCTGGCCCTGCGCGGCTACTGGATGATGGCGCACCACCTCCACCGGCTGGATCAGCTCGACGAGCTCGGAGAAAACGTGGCCGGCAACATCCGACTGGGACTCGAGGTCACCACGCGCGAGCTGGCGGCGGCGGAGCGCGCCCGCAACCGGCTGTGGCTCCTGTTTCACGATTTCTTCCAGAAATACGACTACCTGCTCACTCCTACCATGGCCGTGCCGCCATTCCCGGTGGAGCAGAATTTTCCCGACACCATCGCCGGCCAGAAGATGAAGACCTACATCGACTGGATCGCGCCGACCTTTGTCATCAGCATGACCGGCCTGCCGGCCGGCTCCGTGCCCTGCGGCCTGGATGAGACCGGCCTGCCCGTGGGCATGCAGGTCATCGGCCCGCGGTTCGGCGAGGAGCGCGTGCTGCGGCTCATGCGGGTGATTCAGGAGAGACAGCCGATTGGCGCACCGGAGATGGTAAGAGGCGACTGAACCGGATAATAAACCGACGGGCGGGCAGTTTTTTTCGTGGAAGAAACTGAAGCCCGATTATTTTCGTTAAAACTAAAAAACTTGCGCCTGCGAGCAGGTTTGTTTCCTGAGAGGGAATGAAGCCCGACGGAACGTCAGCGGAACCGCTCGCGAATTCGCCTCCATGATTTTCTCCTTTCTTTGATTTCCGGAACCGGCCGTTCAACAGCATCAGATTGCCTGATTTCCTTCCTCTCGACACCGGCTCGCTCGGCAGGAAACCGGAAAACAGGATTCCACGATAGGACCCAATCGCTCAGGAGGTGTCATGCCAAACTCGTATTCCAGACCGGAAAGCCTGGCGTGCAATAAATGCGGTCACAGCATGGAAGCCGAAATCTGGCTGATCATCGATGTGCAGGAACGACCGGACCTGAAAGCGGCCATCGTAGAAGGCACCTTATACAACGTCACCTGCCCCCAATGCGGGCATGAACATTCCCTGGACCGACCGCTGCTGCTCTTCCGTCCTGATGAGACTCCGCCGCTGCTGTTTTCTCCCGCGCAAAGCACCACTGCCGAGAAAGGCCACCGCCACGCGCGGGAACTGCTCGATATTTTACGCCAGAACCTCGGCGATTCCTGGAAGGCGGAGTGGCTGAAAGATGGCCTTGCGGGAGTGCCCCGTGCCCTGTTGCCGGCGGCACTCAGTGACGCCCCCGAATCCATTATGAAGGCTTTATTGGGGCACACTGCGGCGCAGGTGGAAAAGCTACGGCGTGAGGCCCCCGCTACCTTTTTGCAAATGGCCATGGCGGCGCTTCTGCAAGCCGATGGCCCGGAGCAGAAGCGAAGAATCCTGCAACATACGCCGGAACTGCTGAGCGACGAGGCAGAGGCGCTGTGGCAACGGCAGATTGAAAAAGATCAACAGAACAACGATGAGCAGGCGGTGCGTGCTTTTGAAGAGCTTCGCAAACAGTTGCGTGAAACGATGGACTCCGCAAAAGAGATGGATCATCCTGTAAATTCAAAAGGCGAAAATGATACGGCCGAACAGATTGAAAAGCGCTTTGAAGAACTAAGCATAGCCATGCGAGCTGCGGAGAATTCACCCGGCCTTTATCGTTCGCTTGT
>WFVT01000262.1 GCA_015491485.1 Candidatus Zhuqueibacterota bacterium | reverse complement strand
TTTTTATATTATACTTATATCCGACCAAATTAGTCGTATTTAAGCTTAAGGCCACATGCTGAAATTATCCAGAAAATCCGAATACGGCATCATCGCACTGAAACATATTTATCTCCATGGCCCGGAGCATTTGAGTTCGGCGCGGGAAATCTCGCAGCGCTACCAGATCCCCGTCGAGATCATGGCCAAAATTCTACAGTGTTTGGCTCGGGCCGGGCTGGTGGAAAGTATCAAAGGCGCCAAAGGCGGTTACCGGCTTTCGAAGGACGCCTCCGATATTTCGGTGAAAGACGTGGTGCACGCAATCGAGGGCCCCGTTGGCCTTGTTGAATGCGCCCTGGAGGCCGACGGGTGCTCCTGCGTGCAGTATAATCTCGGCATCTGTAATATTGATGAACCGTTGGCAAAAATTCAATTTGAATTCGAAAAATTCCTTGACGGCATAAAATTACCTGATCTGGCGTAAATTTTTGCGGAGGTAGCTATGATTACCATTACCGAAAAGGCGATTGATGAAATCAAAAAAATTCTTGAGCAGGAAAACGAACCGGACCTCTTCCTGCGTGTGGGTGTACAGGGAGGAGGATGCTCCGGCCTGTCATATTTTCTCAGTCTCGATAAAGAAATCCGACCTCAAGATAAAATCCTCGAGCATGACGGCGTGAAGGTGGTGGTCGATTCCAAAAGCGCCATGTATCTCGAGGGAACCATCCTCGACTTTACCGATGGATTGATGGGAAGAGGGTTCGTCTTCAATAATCCCAATGCCGTACGCACCTGTGGATGCGGATCCTCCTTCTCCGTCTGATTCCGTTCTAAATAAAAATTCAAAGTGGTGTAGTTCATTTATTTTAAGGAAGGGAGTTTTATGAGCCTCGCAAAGAAACTCGAAATCAAGAATTTGCATGTTAAGACAGAAGAAAA
This sequence comes from Candidatus Zhuqueibacterota bacterium, assembly GCA_015491485.1. Lineage (GTDB taxonomy): Bacteria > Zhuqueibacterota > Zhuqueibacteria > Zhuqueibacterales > Geothermadaptataceae > Hydrothermovivens. Next base: position 12,958 of record WFVT01000262.1, on the reverse strand, counting down.
AGAGATTCTCAAAGGACTCGACCTCACGATCAATGTGGGAGAGATTCATGCCATTATGGGGCCGAACGGCTCCGGAAAGAGCACTCTCGCCAATACCCTGCTCGGTCATCCGAATTATGAGGTGACTGAGGGCGACATTCTTTTGGACGGCGAAAGCATTCTGGAAATGGAACCGGATGAGCGCGCCAAGCGCGGGCTGTTTCTGGCTTTTCAATATCCGGCTGAAATTCCGGGCGTTAGCGTCATGAATTTCTTGCGGCTGGCAACCAAGGCCCGGGTCAACGGCAACGGACAGGAAATGAGCATCAGTGAATTTCGCAAGCTGCTCAAGGAAAAGCTCGAGCTGTTGCAGATGGACGAATCGTTTCTGAACCGCTATCTCAACGACGGCTTTTCCGGCGGTGAGAAAAAACGCATGGAAATACTGCAGCTTGCGGTGTTGAAGCCAAGTATTGCCATCCTGGATGAAACCGATTCCGGTCTCGATATCGACGCCCTGAAAACCGTTGCTGCCGGCTTCAACAGCCTTGTGGGACCGGATTTCGGCGCTCTGGTGATCACGCACTACCAGCGTATTCTCAATTACATTAAACCAAATTTTGTGCATATTCTTGTGGATGGTAAAATTGCCAAATCCGGCGGTCCCGAACTGGCACTGCACCTTGAAGAACACGGCTACGCCTGGATCACGGAGAAATAAATCCGTTTTACGTAAACTTGAAGGAGATCGTCATGGCTACCAATCCTGTTGACCTCAATTTTGATGAATATAAATATGGATTCAAGGATCCGGAGAATTACGTTTATAAACCCGAAAAAGGCTTGAGCCGGGAAGTCATTATCCAGCTCTCCCGCATGAAGGAGGAGCCGGAGTGGATGACGGAATACCGGCTGAAAGCCTATGAGCATTTCATGAAGCGCCCGATGCCCAATTGGGGACCGGATCTTTCGCAGCTTGACCTGGACGATATCTACTACTACATCCGGCCTACCGAACACATGGAGCGCTCCTGGGACGATGTGCCCGAAACCATTCGCGAAACGTTCGAGCGGCTCGGCATCCCCGAAGCGGAACGCAAATATCTAGCCGGCGTCGGCGCTCAGTATGAATCCGAAATGGTCTATCACAGCCTGCTGGAAAATCTGGAAAAGCAGGGTGTGATCTTTTTGAGCATCGAGGATGGCTTGAAACAGCATCCGGATCTGTTCAAACAGTACTTTGGCACTGTGGTGCCGATGAACGACAATAAATTCGCCGCGCTGAACAGTGCGGTCTGGTCCGGCGGCTCTTTTGTCTATGTGCCGCCCGGCGTCAAAGTTGAGATGCCGCTGCAGGCTTATTTCCGCCTCAATGCCGCCAATGTGGGGCAGTTCGAGCGCACGCTGATTATTGCCGATGAAGGTGCCTATGTGAATTACGTGGAAGGTTGTACGGCGCCGATCTACAGCACCGACTCTTTCCACAGCGGCGTGATCGAAATCGTGGTGAAAAAAGGCGCCCGCGTGCGTTATACCACGATCCAGAACTGGTCCACCAACGTGTACAATCTGGTGACCCAGCGCGCCATTGTAGAAGAAGAAGGCACCATGGAATGGGTGGACGCCAATCTCGGTTCGAAAGTCACGATGAAATATCCTTCCTGCTACTTGATGGGACGCGGTGCGCGTGGTGAAATCCTGTCTCTGGCGTTTGCAAGCAAGGGGCAGCACCAGGATGCCGGTGGTAAAATGGTTCACGTGGCACCGGATACCTATTCGACCATCGTGTCGAAATCCATCAGTAAGGCCGGTGGCCGCTCCAGTTACCGTGGCCTGCTCAAGGTGTATCCCGGGGCGACCGGCGTCAAATCGAACGTGCGCTGCGATGCGCTGTTGATGGACGATTATTCGCGCTCGGACACCTATCCATACATCGAGATCGATGAAGATGATGTGACCATCGGGCACGAGGCGTCGGTGAGCAAGGTAGGCGAGGAGCAGCTCTTCTACCTGATGAGCCGCGGTTTGAGCGAAGACGAAGCCACGACCCTGATCGTGCGCGGATTCATTGAACCGCTGGTCAAAGAGCTGCCCATGGAATATGCCGTGGAGCTGAACCGCCTGATCGAGCTCGAGATGGAAGGTTCGATCGGCTAAAATTGCTTCGTTCGGAAAAAGGTGTTTAAAGAGCTTCTGCCGTTGCATAAGGCAGAGGCTCTATTTTTTGATTGAATTTGAAGTTAAGGAGGTGAAACGTGTTACATCCGCCGTTAGACCGTGAGGTCATGATAAAAAAGGAAAATCCGCACCTGACGCGGAAAAATGTAGAGGCACTGGCCGAATGGCAGGGCAATCCGGATTGGATGCGTCAGGCTCGCCTCAAATATTTTGAATTGTTTGAAAAACTCCCCATGCCGGGTCGCCGTGATGAGGAGTGGCGAAAATCCGATATCAGCCAATTGGCATACGATCGCTATGTGCCGTTTTTGACGGAGGAGCAGCCCGAGTACTCCATCGACTCCCTGCCTGAAGGGTTTCAAGTTCAGCTTTCTACGGAAGAGCAATCGAATGGACTTTGCATTGCTGTAGATGGCCGCAAGACTTATTCGAAACTGGCCCAGCAGCTACAGGAAAAGGGCGTGATCTGGACGGATATGAAAACCGCCGTCCGGAAGTATCCGGAGCTGGTTCAGAAATATTTCATGACTTCCGTGGATGAGAATGAGGAGAATAAATTTACCGCGCTGAATGCCGCCTTCTGGAATAGCGGTATGTTTTTATACATACCGAAAAATGTTCATCTGGACTTGCCCTTGCACATGATCAACTTTTTTGACAATACACAATTGCTGCACAATTTACATACGCTGATTGTGCTCGAGCAAGGGGCGTCGGCGGTGTACTTCGATGAATTCGCATCTTCCGAGAAGCAGGAGCAGGCGTGGGTCAATAGCGCGGTGGAAATTTTTGTGGGTGACGGCGCCCGGCTGCAATACATCAGCCTGCAAAATCTTTCCGGCAATGTTTACAATTTTGCCCACCGGCGGGCCCGCATCGAGCGTGATGCCGTCATGAACTGGCTTGTGGGCACGTTTGGTTCCGAATTCACCAAATCCACGATCTCGAGTATTCTGAACGGCGAAGGCGCTGAAACCCAGATGCTGGGCATTGCTTTCGGCGAAAGAAATCGGTTCATCGATCAGCATACACACCAGATTCATGAAGCGCCGCATACCCGCAGTGACTTGCTGTTCAAAAATGCCATCATGGAAGGGGGCCGGACGGTCTATCGCGGTGTGATCCGAATTGCACAACATGCTCAGCGCAGTGATGCCTATCAGGCTAATCGCAATCTGATGCTGGGCGACAATGCTCGCGCCGAATCGATTCCTGCCCTGGAAATCATTGCCAATGACGTTCGCTGCACTCACGGTGCAACGGTCGGCAAAATCGACCCCGAGCAGTTGTTCTACCTCCAAAGCCGTGGTTTGTCGCGCCCCGAAGCTGTACAATTATTGGTGCGCGGATTTTTCTTCCCGGTTTTGCAGCACATTGAGCAGGAATACATCAGTGAGCGCATGTCTGAAATTATTGAAGAGCGGACTGCAACGGTGATCGATAAAATTTAAGGCGTGAATAAATGGCTGAATTTGTGGAAGTGGCAAAAACCTCGGAAATTCCTGCCGGTGGAGCAAAAGTCGTCGAAGTCAACGGCAAAAAAATCGCCATCTTCCATGTGGATGGTGAATTTTATGCCATCGACGACACGTGTTCCCATGAAGATGCCTCTCTTGCCGCAGGCACGGTCGATGGAACGGAAGTCATGTGTCCGTTGCATGGCGCCCGTTTCGATCTGAAAACCGGCAAGAATCTTAGCCTGCCGGCAGTATTTCCGGTACAGTCGTATGCGCTAAAAATTGAAAACGGTGTGATCTATATTCAGGTCTGATCAATGATGGATTTATCGCGGTACCGGAAGGATTTTCCAATCCTACAGCAAACGGTAAAGGGGCGGCCGCTGGTTTATTTGGACAATGCGGCAACAGCCCAGAAACCGTTGTGTGTCATCGAAGCTGTGGATCAGTACTATCGCGAATATAACTCAAATGTGCATCGCGGTTTGCACACATTGAGTGAGCGCGCGACCCGGGCTTATGAAGAAGCCCGTGAAAAGGTCGCGCGTTTTATTCGTGCCCCCAGGAGTGAAGAAATCATTTTTACACGAAACACCACCGAATCCATTAACCTGGTAGCCTATACCTGGGCGCGGCAATTTTTAAAGAGCGGCGACGCCATCCTGTTGAGCGAAATGGAGCATCACAGTAATCTGGTGCCCTGGCACCTGCTCCGGGAAGAACGGCAGATTGAGCTGCGGTTTATTCCGGTCACCCCGGCCGGGGAATTGGACCTCAGCCAATTAAAATCGCTGCTGGACGGCGTGAAATTGGTGGCCGTCACTCACATGTCCAATGTGCTCGGAACCGTGAATCCGGTGGAAATGATTACGGCGGAAGCCCATGCCGCCGGGGCAAAGGTCCTCATCGATGGGGCGCAGGCCGTCCCCCACATGCCTGTGGATCTGCAAGCTATCGATTGTGATTTTTACGCTTTTTCCGGGCATAAAATGTGCGGGCCGACCGGGGTGGGAGTGCTATGGGCAAAAAGTGAAATTTTGCGGGAGATGCCGCCGTTTTTGGGTGGGGGAGAGATGATCCACGAGGTCTTTTTGGACCGATCCGATTATGCCGACATTCCCAACAAATTTGAAGCCGGAACCCCCAATATCGCTCAGGCAATCGGTCTGGGAGCAGCGGTGGACTACCTTTCTGAAATCGGAATGGATAACGTCTGGCGGCATGAACAGGAAATGGCCGCTTTGGCTATTGAAAAGTTGAAATCGATCAAAGGATTGCGTATCTTTGGGGAGTCTGCTCATCGCGGTGCCGCGATTTCTTTTGAAATCGAAGGTGTGCACCCGCACGATCTCGCTACCATCCTCGATGAGCAGGGAATTGCGATTCGTGCCGGGCACCACTGCGCACAGCCCCTGATGCGCAAGTTTAATGTGCAATCCACGGCGCGAGCCAGTTTTTATTTCTACAATGTTCCTGAAGAAATCGATATTTTGGTGGAAGGACTGAAAACCGCGAAGAGAATGTTCGGCTATGTCACTTGATGCACTCTACCAGGAAATCATTTTAGAGCACTACAAAAATCCACGTAATTTTGGCAAACTGGATGAATCCAGAGCCAAAGCCCACTACGAAAACCCTTCCTGCGGCGATCAAATCGACCTGCAAATCCTCATTAACGATGATAACGTTGTTGAGGATATTCGCTTTCAAGGCCGGGGATGTGCCATCAGTCAGGCTTCCGCTTCCCTGATGACCGAAGCGGTGAAAGGCAAACGGCTGGATGAGGTGGAAAAAATTATCGAGAGCTTCACCAGCCTCATGACCGGCGAGGGAGAAATTACGGTTGAGCTGGGTGATCTGGAAGCCCTGGAAGGGGTGAAAAAGTTTCCGGTGCGGGTGAAATGTGCGATGTTGAGCTGGACCGCATTGAAAAGCCTGCTGGAACGCGAAAAAAAATCCTGACTGGATTGCCTGTATCGATAATGGCACTCTGAGGACAGCGACTGCGCCGTGATAGTCTCCGGCCCCGTGCTTCATTGCCTAAATCAACAATTCGCCGTTCTCCAGAATCGTTCGCCCGTCAATGGCAATGGTGGCGCCCGTGGTAACCAGACTCAACGTTTCGAAATGATGCCCGCCGGTAATCGCATTCGGATTGCCAAATGTGATGGTGCAAGCCCCGCGCACCTTACGATCCTCGATTGCAGACCTGCCAAATGAAAAGTTGTCATTCGTCCCCACACTGATCTCCAGTATTTGCCTTGCCTCCGGGCCATGTTCCTTAAAAAATTTCCGGATCGCATTGGCGATGGGGGATTGACCTCGAACTTTTACCAGCCGGCCATCCTTTAGAGTAATGTCAATCGGCCTGTTGTCATTTTTGCTCCCGGCGATGAAATTTACCTGCCACATCCCGGAAACGGTTTTAAGGCCGGGTTGCAGCCGTACCTCCCCGGAGGGCAGGAAGGCGATAAAGTTGGCGCGCTGGGTATTTCTCGCATCCGGGATGCCAACGCGCCGGGAAAGGGGAACGGTCAGGTCGGCCCCCTGCGGGGTTTTCAGGCTCATTTTTTTGCCAATAGACAGCAAATCCGCCAGCTTCTCCGTTTTCTCGATGGAGCGGGGACGAGCCGCTTTGAGCCATCGCAAAAAGGTCTGTGGCATGGCGGCATGAATGCATAGAATTCGGTTGCCCGGGCGGTGGCTGAGCCATGTAGGCAGGCTCGCCGGGACAATATCCGGAAGAATAACCACGGCAAGCGTGGTTTTGCCGAACGCCCCTTTCAGCAATCCGTCGAGTTCGCCGTTATAAATCGCCGGTAAGGGACTTTGCATGAACACAATCCGGTTGGAAAGTTTCTCGAACGCCTGATAGAACAGCTCCGCCAGACTCTTTCCGCTGCGGTCACAAAGTATGATGCACCGGTCATCCTCGCCGGGCGATAAAAAGGTGCGAATGGCCGTTTCGGCCGCCTGCAGATATTTATGACTCCCCATAATACCTCAGCCCGATAGGTTGGTTTGCAACGCAACATGTGCAAAAATTTTAGCGTCTTCAACCATGTTGGTGATCAAGCAGTACTCGTCCGGTTCATGGGCCACATCCGCTATGGTTGCCCAGACCGCGGCGGGCAACCCGGCATGGCGAAAATAGGCGGCGACGGTGCCGCCGCCAATGCCCATGGGCTTGCACGGCTTGCCGCGCAGTTCCAGCATGGCCTTTTGAATGGCCTTGACCACCGGAGCGTCCGCCGGTGTCGGTGGGGCAGCCGGCTCTTGCTGCGGACTGCTGATTGCAACCGAGACACCATGCTCTTTCTCGACGGCGCGTGCGGCGTCCCGAACAAATTGCCAAATATCGGTCAGGTCATACTGCGGTAAAATGCGGCAATCGAAATAAAAAATGTCCTCTCCGGGGATGGTGTTGATGTTGGGGACGTTCGCTTCTTTTTTGGTCGGTTCGAACGTCGAGATCGGCGGATCGAATAACGGATCGTTTGCTGGAAATTGCCGATAGAGTGCATTCAGCCGGACGATCAAATCCGCCCCGGCTTTATGCGCGTTTCTTCCTTCCTGCGGTATGGAACCGTGAGTTTGCACTCCCCGAATTTCGAACTTGAGCCATAGAATACTCTTTTCGGCTATTTCGATCATACTTCCGTCCGGAACTCCGGCATCGGGAATGATGAATAAATCTTGTTCGCGGAAAAGCTGCCGGTGTTCTTTTAGCAAATATTGCACACCATATTGGCTGCCGGTTTCTTCATCCGCAACGATTAAAAGGCCGATAGTCCGCTCCGGCCGTTGATGACGATCCAAAAATGCTTTTGCAGCAAAAAGGCTGGATACCAGCCCTTGCTGATTGTCCTCCGTGCCCCGCCCGATCAACCTGTCGCCTTCGATGCGCAGCGTCCAGGGATCGCCGGACCACTTGCTGAGATCGCCGGGCGGCACAACGTCCAGGTGGGACATGATCCAGAGGGTTTGCTCATCGCGGCGGCCGTTTAACATGGCAACGATATTGGGGCGATAACCCGCCGACACCCGGTCGTCAGGCGCCTGGATGAGATCAATCCGGTCAAATCCCCAATCTTGTATGAAATCGAGCAACCGTTCTGCTTTTTGAGCCTCTCCGTCACCGCCGTTTTCAGGCGCCAACGCCGGGATGCGGCAAAGTTCCCGCTGCAGCTCGATCATGTCATCACGAAATGCATCGATATGGTCGCACAAATCGTGTATTGAAGAGGTTGCCATGCTGTTATCCTTTCCTCATCATGCGGTGCGTCAGCCTATAGCAGGGACAAACGTGGCTGTTTCTGGATCACGGTCTGTAAAAAGAAAAAACAATTGTGCCCATAATGGCCATTGCTGGAAAGTCCCTCAAGCTATCGGTTCAATCAAATATCCCACGCCATGCTGTCCTTAAACCTGAGGGTGGCGGCCGTCCCAATTCCATTTGGGTTGCTTGAAGAAGAGCTGTATTGGATACAGGGTAGCGCGGTAATGTTGCAACACATTTCCCGGGATGGATTATGGGAAGCGGTACCGCGATATCAAAAAACCCGAACGGGTATCTTTGGTCTTAATCGCATCCCCCGTCAAGCCCGGGCCGGGCTAAGGCAAATTCTTCCATTTGATGAATTTATTCTGTTCGAGCTGCTTGAAAAACATTCCCAGCCGCTCGAAAACCGGCTCGATATTTTTGCCAAATTGCTGTTGCAACTTCTGACCGATTTGCTGAACGGTTGCACGGCCGTCGCATGCCAGCCAAACGGCTGTACCAATATCATCAAGTTGAATATAAATATACGGTTGCTGCAGGTGCCGGGCTAACCAGGCACCTACAGCATTCTTACCGTATTTGGGCACCAGGATTTTGACCTTGCCGTCGTCGGTCGTAATCCATTCATGGGTGCGTTCGGGAATGAGGTCTAATAAATTGACCTGTTTCTTTTTATGAAATTGCAGCATGGAATCCCGCTCGAATTACATTAATCCACTTTCGTTGCTGGAATTCCGCCTTCTTTCATTTTCTTGAAGGGGAAGGTAACCAGCAGATAAATCAGAATGGGATAAATGAGCAAGCCGAGCCAGAAATTATCGGCAATGTGAATCAGACCGCCCTCGGCGCCGCTGAGATTTTGCCCCAGCACCACAAACGCCAGAAGCACCGCCATCAGCGCCTCTCCGGCAATGAATCCGGAGGAGAGCAACGTCCCGATGTTTTCAGCGCGGGTCTGTTCTTCCTGGCTGGCTTTGGCTTTTTCCATCTTGTTTTGCAGCAGCCATTTGATCAATCCGCCCACGAAGATGGCGGCGGTGGATTCGAAGGGGAGATACATTCCCACGGCAATGAGCATCGGAGAGGGGGCTTTAATCAAAATCAAACCGATGGCAAAGAAAATGCCTACAATCACAAGCGGCCATGCCATTTCTCCGCCGACGATTCCCTGAGCCATGAGCGCCATCAATCCTGCCTGTGGTGCAGGCAGTTCCGCACTGCCGATGTGATACACCTTATCCAGAGCAGCGAGCGGAAGCGCCAGCACAAGCGCCGCGGCAATCACGCCGATAATCTCAGCCACCTGCATGCGCCAGGGGGTACCGCCCAAAATGTGCCCGACTTTCAGGTCCTGCATCATATCGCCGGCAATACCGGCTGCCGTACAAATCACCCCGGCGATGGCAAGCACCGCCGCCACTCCGGCGATTCCCTTCACGCCAAGGGCCACCATCAGAACAGCGGAAATCAGCAAAGTACTCAGCGTCAACCCGGAAATCGGATTATTGGAACTGCCGATCATTCCGACCAGATAACCGGCGACCGCGGTGAACAAAAAGCCCAAAACCAGCATCACCACCGTCAGCAGCAACGATCCAGCGATGGAATGGGCGAAATAATTGTAAAGGAAAAACATGGGAATCGAAAGAATGGCGATGGCAATAAAGACCTTTTTCAGGTTCAAATCGATTTCGGTACGGTCGCTCGTGTTGCCGCCGCCTTTGATGCTGAAATCCTTGAACGCCTTCCGCATGCCGTTGATCAGCGAGTTCCGCAAACCGTAAAGCGTGTAAAACGCCGCAACGATCATGGTGCCCACGGCAAGCGGCCGGATTTGATTTTTCCAGACCGACATGGAAAGATCAACCATGCTCTGACCGGCGGCAAGATTTTGGGTCAAAGCCGGATTCAGGAAGATGGCCAATGGAACCAGCAGCAGCCATCCGAGGACGGCACCGCTGAACAGCACGGCTGCCACGCGGGGCCCCACGATATAGCCCACGCCCATCAAAGCCGGGGAAGCCGCCGGAGTTTCCAACAGCAAACCACCGGCATAAGTGATTTTATTTTTTAAAATTTCAATGGTGGATTCGCCGAAAGCAAAAAATTTACGCGAGCTGGCTTCGATGAGTTTGATCCCGTTGGAGTTTTTCAAAAGCTCCCACAGGCCTGCCAATCCCATGGCTCCGAAAACATATTTCGCCCCGGATTCGCCGCCTTGACCGGCTTTGACGATTTCCGCAGCCGCGACACTCTCCGGAAAGGGAAGCTCTGCTTCGACCACCAGCGTTCGACGGAGCACAATCACGAATAAAACGCCCAGGGTGCCGCCGACCAGCATGATCAAGGTGCTATCCAGGTAGTTCAGCTCTTCCCACGCTCCGGTAATCACAAATGCCGGAAGGGTGAAAATGGCACCGGCAACCAGCGCCTCGCCAACCGAGGCGGTGGTTCGGGCGATATTTTCTTCCAGCACCGTTCCACCCAATGGACGCAGTGCAGCAATGGCGACCACAGCGGCTGGAAACGTGGCTGCCACCGTTAATCCTGCTTTCATGCCCAGATAAGCATTGGCCGCCCCAAGCACCAGAGCCATCAAAATACCAATAACCAACGCTTTAACCGTAAGCTCGGGAAGTTCCTGCGAGGCCGGTACAAACGGTTTAAACGATTTTTGATCCATAAATCCTCCCTCCGAATGGTCAGATGTTGTTCACCTGTTCAAGTCCTGTATGCAGGCTCGGCCCGGATAAGACAATGGAATACAATGGATGGAAGGGTGAGGAAGTAAAAGTACTGCGGCTGATAAAGCACATGAATTTTTCCGGGCATTTGCGGATGGATCTTTGGTTGGCTGGTTCTTTTGTCAATCGCAGAACAAATGGCTGTTCTGTCGTGTGCTATGAATCGAACAGAGGTCAACATATAACAAAATTGAAAAAAAATCAAGAGAAAAATCATGCGCCAATCTTAGCCCGCCGGGACTCTCTGAATCAAAAACGATAACCGCGCCATAGGTGACGGCACCCGCACAGATCGCCAATCATGCCAAAACAGGGCAATAGGCAGCCGGAGTTTTCTATTGGATTTTGTTCCATTTTATTATATATTTATTGCCTGATTATCGCGGCGGTGCGGGACCTCGATAACACTTGAAATTTTCCGGCGGAGTGCTTGCCGAAATTCCAAAATCCGGTTTCGAATCATACTCGATTTGGGATGTCGGCCGGTGTTCGATCGTTCTGAGCGACAGCCAATAAGCCGTTGGAAACATTCGTTATAACCGGAACCGGCGCACGTTTCAAAACTATCCGCAATAGCATGCCGCGGCTATTGGATGTCGCCGGAACAGCCAAAGCGGCGGCAAGAGAATCATCCGTTAACAAACCTGACCGTAGGCAGGATCGATAGAGCCGCAAGGGACCTGGATGCACCATTTGAGCCAAATGCTCTCCAACTCGGACGCCGATCATGCGTCGTTGCCTGGCCGGCTCGATCCCCGAGCGAAATTGATCTTTGTCATTTTGGCCACCCTGTCTCTTTTCTGGGATGCACGATGGCTGGATTTGCTGATCTGGGCTGCAGTCGCGGCGATGGTCCGGGCTGCCGGTAAAATCTCGGTAGAACGAATTTTGGCCCGGATGCGCGGATTTGTCTGGCTCATTGTTCTGGTGTTCGGGCTTCAATTTATTTTTATGGCGCGGCCGGATACGCCATTCTGGCAGTTCGGGGATCTCGACTTGTTGATGTTTAAATTAGAAAGGGCCGCTTTTTTCGCTTTCCGGCTCTTTCTTTTTATTTTTTATTCGGCTTTATTGATGCTTACGACTTCGCCTATTGAAATGGCGGATGCACTGGAAAGATTGTTCCGGCCGCTTCGTGCCGTCAGGGTCCCGGTGCATGAAATCGCGATGATGGCCGGTATTGCCGTCCGGTTCATCCCGACCGTGGCGGAGGAAGGGCAAAAAATTTACAAAGCTCAACTTGCCCGTGGCGCCCGCTTTCAGGGCAGCTTAGTGAAGCGGATACGAGCGCTGATACCGCTGGTCGTGCCCCTGTTGTTTGCCACGGTTCGGCGTGCTGAGGAATTGGCGCTGGCGATGGAAGCACGGGGATACGACAGTCGCGCCCATAGGTCGTCTTACACCCGGCTTACCTGGGGCTACAGAGAAACCGGACTGTTATTGGGCACGCTGGCCGTAATTATCTTGACCAAACAGATGCATTGAGCAAGATGCCCAATTACAAACTGCTGCTGGAATACGACGGCTCGCACTTTTTCGGATGGCAGGTGCAACCCGGCCTGCGTACGGTTCAGGGCGAACTGGAAGAAGCTGTTCATACGCTGACCAAAGAGCGGGTGCGTATTCAGTGTGCCGGACGAACCGATCGCGGCGTGCATGCTTTAGGCCAGGTAGCCAATTTCAGACTCAACGCCGAATGGCCGCCCGAGAAAATCCATCACGCTTTAAATGGCATCACCGGCAAAGATATCGCAGTGCTTCAGGTGGACATGGTTTCCGACGATTTCCATGCGCGATTCGATGCACGGGCGCGTCAATATATTTATTTTTTGAGTCTGCGGCCGGTCGCCGTCGGGCGACAATATACCTTCTTTTGTAAATTCGATCTTGATTTGGATGCCATGGAGGAAGCTGCCGGGCATTTATACGGTGAGCACCATTTTGAGGCGTTTGCTCAAAAGGATCCAGATGAGCAGCATTATTTGTCCCGTATTGAAGACATTGAATGGATACGCGAGGGAGAGCGGATCGGATTTCGCATCCGGGCCAATCGATTTTTGCACAATATGGTGCGCCTCATCATGGGAACCCTGATTCAGGTCGGACGCGGCAAAATTTCTCCGCAAGAATTCAAAGATATCCTGGCTTCACGCAGCCGCAATCACATCGGCTTTAAGGCTCCGGCGCATGGTTTGTTCCTGGAAAAAGTGTATTATTGATGCCCCCGGCCGTGAGTCCTTAACCGAATCCGTGAGGGAGGAAAGCGACACGGGGGCGGGTATCTAAATCGCCTGACCGGGGAGAAGGCATGCTGAGGG